>NZ_QAIM01000421.1:0-23762 GCF_003061035.1 Acidovorax sp. HMWF018 | reverse complement strand
CCCGGTGGCCTATCTGGAACTCAAGGCTGCGGCGCTGCTGCTGTTCACCTTGGCCCTCATCGTGGGTTCGGGCCTGTACCTGCTGTATGCGCGGGGTGCTTTTGAGCCCACGCAGACGCTGGTGCTGACGGCCGATGACTCCGAGGGCGTGGTGGTGGGCATGGACATGACCTTCTCGGGCTTTCCCATTGGCCGCGTGCGGCGCATCGAGCTGGCCGAATCGGGCAATGCCCGCATCTTGGTGGACGTGCCCCGCAAGGACGCGCACTGGCTGCGCGAGTCCAGCGTGTTCACGCTGGTACGCGGTCTGGTGGGGGGCACCAACATCCGGGCGTACTCCGGCATCCTGACCGACCCCGCACTGCCCGATGGCGCCGTGCGGCCGGTGTTGCGCGGAGATGCCACGGCGGAGATCCCGCAGCTCATGGCGACCGCGCGCGAGCTGCTGACCAACCTGAACGCCCTGACGTCGCCCGACGCCGCGCTGGGCAACACCCTGACCAACGTCAAGGCCCTCACGGAGCGCCTGAACGGGCCGGGCGGCGCCCTGGGCGTGCTGATGGGCAACGAAGCCGACGCGAAGAAGATTGTGGCCACGCTGGAGCGCACCAACGCGCTGCTGGCGCGCCTGGACGGTATGGCCGCCCGCGCCGACAAACAGGTGTTTGGCAGCGAGGGCAACAAGGACGCGCTGGTGCCCGAGGTGCGCGCCACCGTGGCCCAGCTCAATGGTTTGTTGTCCGACACCCGCACCAGCCTCAAGAAGGTGGATGCCGTGCTGGTGGAGGCCCAGGCCATTGGCGCCAATGCCCGCGAAGCCACGACGGACCTGGGCGCGCTGCGCGCCGAGGTGGAAAGCAATCTGCGCAAGGTGGAAAGCCTGGTCAACGAGATCAACCGCAAATGGCCCTTTGCACGCGACACGGAGCTGAAGCTGCCATGAACCCCTCTGCTGCACCTCGTTTGCGGGCTGCATTGCGGCTCCTGTCCATCGGCTGTGCCTTCGCATTGGCTGCGTGTTCCAGCCAACCCCCGGTGCCTGACTGGCAGATGAACGCCCAGGGTGCGTCCCAGAAGGCCATCGAGGCCTACCTGTCCGGCAACGCGCGCGTGGAGAAGCTCGAATGGGACCGGGCCCGCGCCGAAGTGGCGCGCACGGGGCGCCTCGATCTGCTGGCGCGCCTGGAGCTGATGCGCTGCGCGGCCCAGGTGGCGAGTCTGGTCACCGAACCGTGCGAGCGTTTTGAGGCCTTGCGCGCCGACGCCGCTGCGCCCGAGCAGGCCTACGCCGACTATCTGGCGGGCCGCGTGCAGGCCGGCCACGTGGCCCTATTGCCACCGGCGCAGCGTGCGGTCGCCACGGCAGGCAACGCTGCCACCTTGGCAGGCATTGCCGACCCCCTTTCGCGCTTGGTGGCGGCGGGCGTGTTGTTGCAGACGGGGCACGCCAGCCCGGCAGTCATCGCCACAGCCACCGATACCGCGTCGGCACAGGGCTGGCGCAGGCCGCTGATGGCATGGTTGCTGCTGCAGGTGCAAAGGGCAGAGGCTGCTGGGGACACTGCGGCAGCCGATGCGTTGCGCCGTCGCGTGGGGGTGGTGGAGCAGTCGGGGTCTACGTCTCGATAGCGTTGGCCGCCACGCTAGGGAGGATGCAGGTAACGAGCCGTGGCGCGGGCAAAAAGCTGCCCCAGTTGCTTCAGCAACCGCCACTCAAGCCATTAGCCAGGCCGCCAGAAGCTGCATTGCCGCTGCTGGTGGCGTCGTCAGCGCAGGCGAGCCTGCAACTGGGTCTCGATGTCGTCTCGCTCCATGGCGAACTGCTGGGGGCTGATTTCGTTGGACTCCAGCTTGCGGGCCACAGACAGCAGCAGCACCGTGTTTTCGAGACGTGTGTCTTGTTGCAGGGAGGGGGGCAGGGCGGTCAGGCGGTCAAAGCTTTGCTTGTAAAGCTCGCTCCAGCTCATGGCCCCTGCCTGGGCCTGGGCCCTGGCACCGTCGTACCAGCGCGAGAACTCGTCCAAGGCGTTGTCGCGGGGACTGGAACAACCCGCCACAGCGGCCAGCAACACCATCGAACCCCAGAATTTCGGGGAGTGAATCAACAAAAAACGGTTTGCAGAGATGCGAAAACGTGTGGTCACGATCGTCCTCCATTCCAGAATGCCACCGAAAAGTCCCGGTGTGCAGCGCCGAATGGTACTCCGATGCTATGCTTTTTACTACTGTGTTGCTGTTTGGACCCACACGCGCTGCAGCGCAGCGCCAGCCACTCCTGCACGCATCACAGCTCAGTGGTCCAGAAAGCTGGTGGACAAAATCTGGTCGAGCCCGGTAAGCCCGTGCGACATCGAATCCACAGACTGCACGGCCACGTCCGGCATCAGCAATGACACCGCCGCCAGCACGGCCAGCACCACGGTTCCGATGAACGCTATCAACGCGCGCGCTCCCGGCGGTAAGGAATGGCGTTTCATGGTGAAGTCCTTTTGAAAAAAGGGTGGGGGCCGCAATGACCTCCCGGTGCAACCTCAATGGCTGCTGGCTAGGATTTCAGCAAAGTGCCGCAGTTCCGCGTGTAAGACAAGTGCCATAACAGGGCTCCATGGGCAACTGTTACGGCCTGTTGCCTTTACAAACCTGCCAGAAACGTTCCGCGCCTTGCAAGCGTCCGGAGGCCCGGTTCAGGGCCTTGAGTGGGATGCGGATGGAGTGCCAAGCGGACGGACTGCAGAGGGCTCCTGTGGAGCCGTCCAGCGGTCATCGCGGCATGAATAGATCAGGGCGCGGGCGTCTGAATCCACGCGGTGATCTGGGCAATGGCTTCCTGCTCGATGCCAATGAAGCCGGGCCAATCTTGGTCAGCACCCTCATCACCGACGGGGTAGGTGCCGCCATGTACCACCATGAGCTTTTTGACCGGCGCCCGCGCCAGCCCTCTCAGAATGGCGGGCGTATCGCTGGCCTGGCAGTGTTTGCAGCCGTTCCTGGCATGGTGGTAGACCAGCACCGGGACCTGTATGGCCTGCAGGTCCAGTGTGGGCACTGCACCCGGTGTGCTCCTGCGCACCACGCTGGAGGTCAGCCCCCGCCCCGCAATCGCAGGGTCGTTGACATGAATGGCCATGGCTGTCGCAGACACTGTCATGCACCGAGCGGGGCGCACAGTCGTTGATGTTCAGCCCAAAGCGCCGGGGTCCTGTGTGCAAAAAGCCAGCCCCCACAACAAAAAACCCAGGTGACCGGAATCACCTGGGTTGATATGTGGCGGAGAGGGCGGGATTCGAACCCGCGGTGGGGATTAGCCCACACACGCTTTCCAGGCGTGCGACTTAAACCGCTCATCCACCTCTCCGAAGCCCTCGATTATAGCCATAGGATTGGGTGCATTCCGGTCACTGATCGGTGTCACCTGAAAATTTCAGTGGGCCGACACGTTGTCAGCCTGCCTTTTGGGATGTCTGCACCATCTTCATCGCCGAGCCGATCAGCGCCGAAACCTCGGTCATGTTGCTGGGCACGATGAGGGTGGTTGTGGCGTCCGACGCGACTTGGCTGTAGGCGTCCACGGCTTTTTCAGCCACCTTGAGCTGCACGGCCTGCTCGCCACCGGGCTGGCGGATGGCTGCGGCCACGCGTTCGATAGCCTGGGCGTTGGCTTCGGCCACGGCCTTGATGGATTCGGCCTCGCCCTGGGCCTTGTTGATGACGGCCTGTTTTTCGCCCTCGGAGCGGGCGATGAAGGCCTCACGCTCGCCGGTGGCGATGTTGATCTGCTCCTGGCGGCGGCCTTCTGAGGCGGCGATCAGTGCGCGCTTCTCCCGCTCCGCTGTGATCTGGGCCTGCATGGCGTGCAGGATTTCCTTGGGCGGGGTCAGGTCCTTGATTTCATAACGCAGCACCTTCACACCCCAGTTCAGGGCGGCTTCGTCGATGGCCTGCACCACCTGCGCGTTGATGATGTCGCGCTCTTCGAAGGTCTTGTCGAGTTCGAGCTTACCGATGACCGAGCGCAGCGAGGTCTGCGCCAGCTGGGTCACAGCCATGATGTAGTTGCTCGACCCATAGCTGGCGCGCATGGGGTCGGTGACCTGAAAGTACAGGATGCCGTCCACCTGCAGCTGCGTGTTGTCGCGCGTGATGCAGACCTGGCTGGGCACATCGAGCGGAATTTCCTTCAGGCTGTGTTTGTAGGCGACCTTGTCCACAAAGGGGATCAGAAAGTTCAGCCCGGGAGTCAGCGTGCCCGCATATTTGCCCAGGCGTTCCTTGACCCAGGCGTTTTGCTGGGGCACGACCTTGACCGAGCGGGCGATGAAGATCACGGCAATGATCAGGATGACGATGGCAATTTCCATGGGAAACCTTTCTTGGGTGATCGACAGGGAGTCTTCGGTGTTTACAGCGGGTCCACCAGCAAGCGGTTGCCCACCAGCTCGGCGACGCGATGCATGCCAGTAGACGGGGTGACGCCGGGGCGGTGCATGGCCGTCCATTGGGCGCCCCGGTACTTCACGGTGGTGGTGCCGTCGGGGCTCCAGCTTTCGATGAGGATGGTTTCGCCTACGTCCATGTTCACGCTGCGGTCCGCACGTGCAGACGGATCGCCGGGGCGCTTTCTCCGCAGCAGGTAGCAGGCCACGACGGCCCCGCCGCCCACAATGGCAGCCGACACCATCTGCATTGCGGACGCCAGGCCCAGGTGGGCGGCCAGGGCGGCGGCTACCAGCCCCAAGGCCACCATCAGCAAATAGAACGTGCCGGTGAGCAGTTCTGCCACGACCACGGCCCCTGCTGCCAGCCACCAGATGGTGGATGCCTCCATGTAGAACCTCCTTGTGTGGTTGTGTTTAGTGCACCACATTCTGGGTCAAAAGGATGGCAGTTCAAAGGCGCGTCAACGTTATTCCTTACACTTCGCGCCTATTTCGTTTTTTGGCCGGGCAGGCCACGGCTCCTTGGAGGCTGCGCATGAAGTTTCGCTTTCCCATCATCATCATCGATGAAGACTATCGTTCCGAGAACACCTCGGGGCTTGGCATTCGTGCGCTTGCACAGGCCATTGAGGCCGAGGGCTTTGAAGTGGTCGGGGTCACCAGCTATGGCGATCTCTCGCAGTTTGCGCAGCAGCAAAGCCGCGCCAGTGCCTTCATCTTGTCCATCGACGATGAAGAATTCTCCGAGGGCGAAGGGCTGGACCCCATCGTGCTGAGCCTGCGCAACTTCATTGGCGAGGTGCGCCGCAAGAACGCCGAAGTGCCCATTTATGTGCACGGTGAGACCAAGACCAGCCGCCACCTGCCCAACGACATCCTGCGCGAGCTGCACGGCTTTATCCACATGTTCGAGGACACCCCCGAATTCGTGGCGCGCCACATCATCCGCGAGGCCAAGAGCTACCTGGAGAGCGTGCAGCCACCCTTCTTCAAGGCGCTGCTGGACTACGCCGAAGACGGCTCGTACAGCTGGCACTGCCCCGGTCACTCCGGCGGCGTTGCCTTCCTGAAGAGCCCCGTGGGCCAGATGTACCACCAGTTCTACGGCGAAAACATGCTGCGCGCCGACGTGTGCAACGCGGTGGAAGAGCTGGGCCAGCTGCTGGACCACAACGGTGCCATTGGCGAGAGCGAGCGCAACGCCGCGCGCATCTTCAATGCCGACCACTGCTTCTTTGTGACCAACGGTACGTCCACGTCCAACAAGATGGTGTGGCACCACACTGTGGCGCCCGGGGATGTGGTGGTGGTGGACCGCAACTGCCACAAGTCCATCCTGCACAGCATCATCATGACCGGGGCCGTCCCTGTGTTCATGAAGCCCACGCGCAACCACTTCGGCATCATCGGCCCCATCCCGCAAAGCGAGTTCGAGCCCAAGGCGATCGAGGCCAAAATCAAGGCCAACCCGCTGCTCAAGGGCGTGGATGCCAAGAAGGTCAAGCCCCGCGTGCTGACGCTCACGCAGTCCACCTACGACGGCGTGCTGTACAACACCGAGACCATCAAGGGCATGCTCGACGGCTATGTGGACAACCTGCACTTTGACGAGGCCTGGCTGCCGCACGCGGCGTTCCACCCGTTCTATGGCAGCTACCACGCCATGGGCAAAAAGCGCACACGCCCCAAGCACTCGGTGACGTACGCCACACAGTCCATCCACAAGCTGCTCGCCGGTATCAGCCAGGCATCGCATGTGCTGGTGCAGGACTCGCAGACCACCAAGCTCGACCGCCACCTGTTCAACGAGGCCTACCTGATGCACACCAGCACCAGCCCTCAGTACAGCATCATCGCCAGCTGCGATGTGGCCGCCGCGATGATGGAGCCACCTGGCGGCACCGCGCTGGTGGAAGAAAGCATCCTGGAGGCACTGGACTTCCGCCGTGCCATGCGCCAGGTGGAGGAGGAGTTCGGCAAGAACGATTGGTGGTTCAAGGTCTGGGGCCCTGAAAAGCTCACCGACGAGGGTATTGGTCGCGCGGAAGACTGGATCATCCGCAGCGACAGCAAGAGCAAGAAGGGCAGCAAGTGGCACGGCTTCGGCCAGCTGGCTGACGGCTTCAATATGCTGGACCCGATCAAGTCCACCATCGTCACGCCGGGTCTGAGCCTGGACGGCAAGTTCGACAAGACTGGCATCCCCGCGTCCATCGTGACCAAGTACCTGGCCGAGCACGGCGTGGTGGTGGAGAAGACGGGCCTGTACAGCTTCTTCATCATGTTCACCATCGGCATCACCAAGGGCCGCTGGAACACGCTGCTGACTGCGCTGCAGCAGTTCAAGGACGACTATGAGAAGAACCAGCCCATGTGGCGCATCCTTCCCGAGTTCTGCCAGCAGCACAAGCGCTACGAGCGCATGGGTCTCAAGGACCTTTGCCAGCACGTGCACGAGATGTACGCCAAGTACGACATCGCGCGCCTGACCACCGAGATGTACCTGTCGGACCTCACGCCCGCCATGAAGCCCTCGGATGCGTACGCGCACATTGCGCACCGCACCACCGAGCGCGTGGAGATCGACCACCTGGAAGGCCGCATCACCGTGGGTCTGGTCACACCGTACCCCCCAGGCATTCCGCTGCTGATTCCGGGCGAGGTGTTCAACAAGAAGATCGTGGACTACCTCAAGTTCGCGCGCGAATTCGCCAAGCTGTGTCCGGGCTTTGAGACCGATATCCACGGCCTGGTGGAAGTGGAAGACGAGAACGGCCAGGTGCGCTACTACGCCGACTGCGTGGCAGAGCAAGGCAAGACCGGCAAGAACCCCAAGCCACTGGCGACCGCCAAGAACCTGGTGCAGGTGGGCGACGACGGTCCGTACGGGCGCAACGTGTAAGCACGTCTTCGCGCTGGTGTGTGGGTGCACCAGCGTCTCGAAAATCGCTCCCCCGGCATGGCTGGCGGAGCGATTTTTTTGTGCATTTGAATCCGCTGTTGTGGTGCTGCCGTATTGACTGTCAGCCGCGTGGTTTTCATGCGGTGACGACTGTCTTCACACACCTCTCAGGAGATTCTCATGACCCTTCGATTCAACGCCCGCCTTGCCACCATCGCCCTTGCCGCAGCCATGGCCGCTGCCGCAATGCCTGCCGCAGCACAGGTCATGGTGGGCGGTGCGCCCATGCTGGCCAGCAAGGACATCATCGACAACGCCGTGAACTCCAAGGACCACACCACCCTGGTGGCAGCGGTCAAGGCGGCTGGCCTCGTAGAGACGCTCAAGGGCCCCGGTCCGTTCACCGTGTTTGCGCCCACCAATGCGGCGTTTGCCGCATTGCCCGCAGGCACGGTGGACACGCTGCTCAAGCCCGAGAGCAAGCCCACCCTGACCAAGGTGCTCACCTACCACGTGGTGGCGGGCAAGTACGACGCTGCTCCGTTGTCCAAGATGATTGCAGACGGCAAAGGCATGGCCAGCCTCAAGACGGTGGCGGGCGGCACGCTCATCGCCAAGGCCAGCGGCAATGCCGTCATGGTGACGGACGAAAAGGGCGGGACGGCGACGGTGACGATTGCCGACGTGTACCAGTCCAACGGCGTGATCCACGTGGTGGACAAGGTCCTGTTGCCGAACTGATTGCGCAACTGACGGGAGGGGCTGCCCGCCCGCTGGCATGGCCGCCGCATCGCAGGGCCGGGATCGGCCAGGGGTCGCTGTGGCCCTGTCAGCGGATCGGCGGCATGTCCTCTCGCACTCGCACAAAACTCGCGAAGCGCGGCACTCCGCTGTCGTGGGAGCCCCGAAAGCGGTAGGTCACCCAGCTGCCCACGGGCGGCGGGTGGTCGCGCTCGGCGTCGGTCAACCCTGCGCCCAGCCGGAACCGCTGGCCCGAAGGCATCTCCACCACCAAGGCACCCAGCCGCCCCGCGTGGCGGCCTTGGCCGGGCAGATGGGCCACCACGCGGGCCTCGGTGTCTTCGTGGGTCTTGACCTTGATGAGATCGTCACTGCGACCTGCTCGGTACATGGATGCGCCACGGTGCAGCATCAGTCCTTCGCCGCCCGCACGCACGGTGCGCAGCAGCAACTTCTGGAGTGCTGCGTCACTCGCCACACGCTGTTGTGGCACCGCCTGCACCCAAGCCTGGTCCAGCGCTTCGACCAGCTTGTTCAGTGCAGGAAGGCGCTGGTCAAACGTGCCGCTATGGGCGGGCAGGTCAAACACCATAAAGCGTATCTCGCGCCATGCGGCATCGTCCGGCTGCTGCTGGCGCACGGTGGACTGGGCGTGGCTGAACCGGCCGCGTCCTGCCCACAGCTCGCCGTCCATGGGAGTTTCAGGCCAGCCGGCGGTGAACCATGCCGGGGCCGCCACGGTCTCGCCGCCCCGCGTGCGCAGTGTGTGGCCGTCCCAAAAGCCGCGCACGCCATCGTATTTTTCGCTCACCCAGTAGTCCGCCAGCCGCATGCCGGGGCGGTACACATTGGCCAGCAACAGGGCGGGCGCGTCGGCGGCCCAGGCCTGGGGTATTGCAAGTGCCGCCAGGGGTGCAAGGCCCATACAGGCCAGCCAGTGTCTGCGGAGCATAGGTAGGTGGTGCTATCAAAAAAATAGCTTCTAGCGCATGATTTATGTGCGCTAGAAGCCAATTACGTAGTGAGCGTGCAGCCCTGGCGAGGATTTACACCTGGTCGGCGCTCAGGCCCGCCGTCTGGCTGAAGCCGCCGTCCACATAGGTGATCTCGGCGGTCATGCCCGAGGCAAGGTCCGACAGCAGGAAGGCCGCCACATTGCCCACGTCTTCAATCGTGACGTTGCGACGCAGGGGTGAGGCATCGGCCACGCGGCTGAGCAGCTTGCCAAAGTCCTTGATGCCGCTGGCAGCCAGCGTCTTGATGGGACCTGCGCTGATGCCGTTGGCGCGGATGCTGCGGCCGTCTTCGGTGCGGCCCACGGCCTCTGCCAGGTAGCGCACGCTGGCTTCCAGGCTGGCTTTGGCCAGACCCATGGTGTTGTAGTTGGGGATGGAGCGCAGCGCGCCAAGGTAGCTCAGTGTCAGCAGCGACGACTTGTCGTTCAGATAGGGCAGGGCCGCCTTGGCCATGGCCGGGAAGCTGTAGGCACTGATGTCGTGTGCAATGCGGAAGCCTTCGCGGCTCAGGCCGTCCAGAAAGTTGCCCGCAATCGCTTCGCGCGGTGCAAAGCCGATGCTGTGCACAAAGCCGTCAAACTTCGGCCAGGTCTGCGACAGATCCGCGAACATGCGCGCGATCTGCTCGTCGCTGGCCACATCGCAGTCAAACACCAGCTGGGAATTGAACTCGGCCGCAAAGTCGGTGATGCGGTCCTTGAAGCGCTCGCCCACGTAGCTGAACGCCAGTTCGGCGCCTTGCTCGTGGCAGGCCTTGGCAATGCCGTAGGCGATGGAGCGGTTGGACAGCACGCCCGTGATGAGCAGCTTCTTGCCGGTCAGAAAACCCATGTGAAATCTCCTTGTGGAATAGCGGAATGCAGGCTTGGCGCCCGGTGCATGTGGATATGCGGCTTTGGCTGCAAGCCCCTGCGAACGTAGTGCAGAATTGTCGCATGCGGTTTTGGCTGGCTTTGTTGCTGATGGGGTGTGCTGTTCCAGCGTGGGCAGCGCATGCGTATGCCTTGTGGGGCGCGCCGCGCTATCCGGCGGGTTTTGCGCATTTCGACTACGTGAATCCCGACGCCCCCAAGGGCGGCGAGTTGCGGCTGGTCAGCAACCTGCGCGTCTCCACCTTCGACAAGTACAACCCGTTCACCATCAAGGGCAACGCACCCGCCTACCTGTCGTCGCTGATGTTCGACTCGCTGCTGGTGGGCTCCATGGACGAGACCGCGACCGGCTATGGTCTGCTGGCCGAGGACGTGGAAGTCGCCCCCGATGGGCTGTCTGCCACGTTCCGCCTACGGCCCGAGGCGCGGTTTCACAACGGCAAGCCCGTGCTGGCCCAGGACGTGAAGCACAGCTACGAAACGCTGGTGGGTCCCTTCACCTCGCCTGCGTACAAGACTTTGCTGATCGAGGTGGCGGGCGTGGATGTGATCAACGACCGCACCGTGCGCTACCGCTTCAAGCAACCCAACCGCGAGCTTCCCATCACCGTGGGCGGCTTGCCGGTGTTCAGCCGCGACTGGGGGGTGGAAAACGGCAAGGCCAAGCCCTTTGACCAGGTGGTGATGGACATCCCCATCGGCAGCGGCCCCTACAAGATCGGGCCCGTGCGGTTTGGCAAGGACATCACCTATGTGCGCGATCCGCAGTACTGGGCGCGCGACCTCAATGTGCGCAAGGGCACGGCCAACTTCGACCGCATCCTGGTCAAGATCTACAAGGACAACACGGCGCGGCTGGAGGCCCTGAAGGCGGGCGAGTTCGACCTCATGCGGTTCTTCAGCGCGGGTGACTGGGCCCGCCGCGTCACGGGCAAAAAATTCGACACCGGCGAGCTGGTCAAGGGCGAGTTCAAGCACAAGCTGCCGTCGGGCTTTCAGAGCTACGTGCTCAACACCCGCCGCCCGCTGCTGCAGGATGCGCGCGTGCGAGAGGCCCTGGGCCTGGCGATGGACTATGAGTGGATGAACCGCCAGATGTTCTACGGCGCCTACCAGCGCGTGAACGGCCTGTTTGGCAACACCGCGTGCGAAACCAGGGGCAGCCCGTCGCCCGAG
Source organism: Acidovorax sp. HMWF018 (assembly GCF_003061035.1). Taxonomy (NCBI): domain Bacteria; kingdom Pseudomonadati; phylum Pseudomonadota; class Betaproteobacteria; order Burkholderiales; family Comamonadaceae; genus Acidovorax; species Acidovorax sp. HMWF018. The sequence continues at coordinate 12,619 of NZ_QAIM01000421.1, read as the reverse complement.
GAGCTTGCGCTGATGGAGCCCTACCGCAAAGACATTCCCGCAACCGCCTTTGGCCCCATGACCGTGCCCCCGCGCACCGACGGCGATTCGTCATTGCGTGCCAACCTGCGCCGCGCGCAGGCCCTGCTCAAACAGGCGGGCTGGGAGGTGCGCGATGGCGCCCTGCGCAACGCAAAGGGCGAGGCCATGGTGCTGGAATACATGGACAGCAACGAAGGTGGAGTGCGCACCATCACCCCCTGGATGCGCAACCTCGAAAAGATCGGTGTCACCTTGCGCTTCCGCTCCGTGGACTTTGCGCTGTACCAGCAGCGCCTGCAGAAGTTTGACTTCGACATCACCTCGATGGCCTTCCAGGGCACCCACAACCCGGGGCAGGAGTTTGCCGACATGTTCGGCAGCCAGGCGGCCGACGTGGAGGACTCCGGCAACTTTGCGGGCGTGAAGAACCCGGCGGTGGACGCCATGATCAAGGCCATGACCTCGGCCAAAACCGAAGCCCAGCTGCTGCCCGCCTGCCACGCGCTGGAGCGCATCATTGCGCACAGCCACTACCTCATTCCGCAATGGACGGCGGCCACGCACCGCATGGCCTACAACGCCTGGAGACTGGCCAAGCCCGCCACGGTGCCGCCGTACTCCAGCGGCGAGGGCTGGGTCATTGACACCTGGTGGGCACGCATACCGCCACAGACCGCGCCCGACAAAAAATAACCACCCGCCAGCCCACCCATGTTTGCCTACATCCTCAAACGCGTGTTGCTGATGCTCCCTACCTTGCTGGGCGTGCTGCTGCTGACCTTTGTGGTGATCCAGTTTGTGCCGGGCGGTCCCGTGGAGCAGTACATGGCCGAAGCCAAGGCTGGCGTTGGCGGGGGCGGTGGTGCCGAAGGCGGCGGGCTGAGCTACCGGGGCGCGCAGGGCGTGGACCCCAAGCGGCTGGAGCAGATCAAGGCCTTGTACGGCTTTGACAAGCCTGCACATGAACGTTTTTTTCAGATGCTGGGCCAGTTCGCGCGTTTTGATCTGGGCAAGAGCTTCTTCCAGAACAAGGACGTGTGGCAACTGGTGGTCGAGAAGCTCCCCGTTTCCATCAGCCTGGGCCTCTGGACCTTCTTCATCAGCTACCTCGTCGCCGTGCCGCTGGGTGTGGCCAAGGCGGTGCGGGCCGGGTCGCGGTTTGACCTGGTGACCACGCTGCTCATCCTGCTGGGCTACGCCATTCCGGGCTTTGTGCTGGGCGTGGCGTTGCTGGTCATCTTTGGCGGGCAGCTGCAGTGGTTTCCGCTGCGAGGGCTCACGTCGGCCAACTGGGACGAGCTGTCCTGGGGCGCGCGTATCGTGGACTATCTGTGGCACATCACGCTGCCGGTGATCGCCATGGTGCTGGGCAGCTTTGCCGTGACGGCCATGCTGACCAAGAACGCGTTCCTCGAAGAGATCCGCAAGCAGTACGTGCTGACGGCCCGTGCCAAGGGCCTGAGCGAGCGGCAGGTGCTGTGGAAGCATGTGTTCCGCAACGCGCTCATCCCCATCATCACCGGGTTCCCCGCTGCCTTCATCGGTGCGTTCTTTGCGGGCTCGCTGCTCATCGAAACCCTGTTCTCTCTCGACGGCCTGGGCCTGCTCAGCTACGAGAGCGTGATCCGCCGCGACTACCCCGTGGTGCTGGGCACGCTGTATTTGTTCACGCTGATCGGGCTGGTCACCAAGCTCATCAGCGACCTTTGTTATGTGTGGGTGGACCCGCGCGTGAAGTTTGACTAGCCCGAACGCACCGATGGCCCCGATGAGTCCTGCTGCTGCCCCGATTTCACTCTCCCCATCCCGCCGCGCGTGGCTGCGCTTCAAGCGCAACCGGCTGGGGTACTGGAGCCTGCTTATCTTCTGCGCGCTGGTCCTTGTCAGCCTGTGCGCGGAGCTGGTCAGCAACGACAAGCCACTCGTCGTGCGCTACGAGGGGCAGACCTACTTTCCCCTGCTCAAGGACTACCCCGAGACCACCTTCGGCGGCGACTTTGAAACGCCCACCGACTACCTCGACCCGTTCATCAAGGAGCGGCTGAGCCAGGGCGGCAACTGGGCGCTGTACACCCTGAACACCTACGGGCCCAACACCCTCAATTACTTCGCCAAGGCGCCCAACCCCTCGGCCCCCACCCGCGACAACTGGCTGGGCACCGACGACCGCGGGCGCGACCTGCTGGCGCAGCTGCTCTACGGCTTTCGGGTGAGCGTGCTGTTCGGCCTGGCGCTCACCATCACAGGCGTCCTGCTGGGCGTGGTCACCGGCGCCATCCAGGGCTTCTTTGGCGGCAAGACGGACCTGGCGTTCCAGCGCTTCATTGAGATCTGGGGCTCCATGCCCGAGCTGTATCTGCTCATCATCTTCAGCGCGGTATTCGCGCCCAGCATTGCGCTGCTGCTCATCTTGCTGAGCCTGTTTGGCTGGATGGGGCTGTCGGACTATGTGCGGGCCGAGTTCTTGCGCAACCGCCAGCTTGACTATGTGAAGGCGGCGCGCGCCCTGGGGGTGAGCAATGCCCAGATCATCTGGCGTCACATCCTGCCCAACAGCTTGACGCCCGTGGTCACGTTTTTGCCGTTTCGCATGAGCGGGGCCATCCTGGCGCTCACATCGCTGGATTTTCTGGGCCTGGGCGTGCCGCCCGGCACGCCCTCGCTGGGCGAGTTGCTCAGCCAGGGCAAGAACAGCATTGATGCGTGGTGGATATCGTTGTCCACCTTCGGCGTGCTGGTGGTCACCTTGTTGTTGCTGACCTTCATGGGGGACGCGCTGCGCGATGCCCTCGACCCGCGAAAGGCAGACCAATGACGTCCCCCACGCTCGGCACTGGCGTGTCCTCGCTGCCCCCCGAGGGGGCTCTCGCTGCCTTGGGGCGGCCCGGCGGCGGCTCGGCTGCGGGTCTGCCGCTGTTGAGCGTCCACGACCTGCATGTGCGCTTTGGCTCCAAAGAGGTGGTGCGCGGCGTCAACTTCACGTTGGCTGCGGGCGAAAAGCTGGCGCTGGTGGGCGAGTCCGGCTCGGGCAAGACCATCACAGCGCTCAGCCTGCTGCGCCTGGCGGGCGACGCCGCCATCACCGGCCAGGCTGTGCTGCAGGGCCAGCGCGACCTGCTGGCGCTGTCGGAGCGCGAAATGCGCGGCGTGCGCGGCGGCGAGATCGCCATGGTGTTCCAGGAACCCATGACCGCGCTCAACCCGCTCATGACCATCGGCGCGCAGATCGCCGAGATCCTGCAGCTCAAGAAGGGCCTCACGGGCGCGCAGTGCGCGCAGGCGGCCATCGAACTGCTGGCCAAGACGGGTATCCCCGAGCCTGCGCGGCGCGCCAACAGCTTTCCGCACCAGCTCTCGGGCGGCCAGCGCCAGCGCGCCATGATCGCCATGGCCCTGGCCAGCGAGCCGCAGCTGCTGCTGGCCGACGAGCCGACCACTGCGCTCGACGTGACGCTGCGAGGCCAGATCCTGGACCTGCTGTCCGACCTGCAGCGCCAGACCGGCATGGCGGTGCTGCTCATCACGCACGACCTGAACCTGGTGCGCCGCTTTGCCGACCGCGTGGCCGTGATGGAGCAGGGCGTGCTGGTGGAGCAGGGCCCGGTGGCCGAAGTGTTTGGCGCCCCGCAACACGCCTACACCCGCCGCCTGATCGCCAGCCAGCCGCGCCGCGATGTGGCGCCGGCCGATTCGCCCCCGGGCACGCCGCCGGTGGTGAAGACGCAGAATCTGCGTGTGGTCTACCCCACGCCGCTGCCGGGCCTGCGCGGCTGGTTCCAAAAGGGCGAATTCGTCGCCGTGCAGGGCGCCACGCTGTCGCTGCTGCCGGGCGAGACGCTGGGCGTGGTGGGGGAGTCCGGCTCGGGCAAGTCCACGCTCGCGCAGGCCATCCTGGGGCTGCTGCCGCATGCAGGCCAGCTGCAGGTGGGCGGACAGGCATGGGAGCAGCCGGCCATGCGCAACACCCCGGCCAACCAGCAGCTGCGCCGGCGGGTGCAGGTGGTGTTCCAGGACCCGTTCTCCTCGCTCTCGCCGCGCCTCACGGTCGAGGAAATCGTGGGCGAGGGCCTGAAGGTGCACGAGCCCACACTGACCGTGGCCCAGCGCCGCGTGCGCGTCGAGGCCGCGCTGGACGAGGTGGGCCTGGCCGAGGCCCAGTACCCGCGCCTGCTGGAGCGCTACCCGCACGAGTTCTCCGGCGGCCAGCGCCAGCGGCTGGCGATTGCGCGCGCCCTCATTGTCCAGCCCCAGGTGCTGGTGCTCGACGAGCCCACCAGCGCGCTGGACGTGACCATCCAGCAGCAGGTGCTGGGCCTGCTGCAGCGGCTGCAAAAGGAAAAGGGTTTGAGCTACCTGCTCATCACGCACGACGTGGATGTGATCCGGGCCATGGCGCACCACGTGCTGGTGATGAAAGACGGCGCGATCCTGGAGCATGGCACGGTGGTAGAGGTGCTCGATGCACCCCGGCACCCCTACACCCAGCGCCTTGTGGCCGCTGCCACGGTGCCCGCGCAAGGCTGATTGAGCGCAAAAATAGGCTCCAGCGCATGATGGTAAAGCGCCGGAAGCTATTAAATTTGTAGCGTAGAGGCTTTTTCACCGCGGCGGGGTGCCGGTTTTGCTGATGGCCGATTCCGCCAGTCCGGCACCTCCGGCACCACTACGGCGCCGGTTTCACGTCATCACCGCGCGCCGGGCAGGCGCGGCAGACGCTGCGGACGGCGCCGCCCACAGGATGCGGCCGGTGTCGATGCCCATGGCCCGGGCCCGCTCCAGCAGGTGCTCGCGCACATCCGGCGGCAGCGATGGGGTGCGCGAGAGGATCCACAGGTAGTCGGTGGTTGAGCCCACCACCATGGCCCACTGGTAGTTCTCGTCCAGCGCCACCACGTTGTAGCCGCCGTAAAACGGCCCGAAGAACGACACCTTCAGGGCTGCGCGCGTGGGCTCGCTCACAAAGGTCGCGGTGCCCTCGGCTTCCTTCCACTGCTTGCGCACCGGGTCATAGCCCCGGTTGACCACCTTCACCGTGCCGTCCGCATTGCGGCTGTAGGTGGCGCTGGTCTGCGTGAGGCCGCGCTCGAACGAATGGTCGATGCGCGCCACCTCGTGCCAGTGGCCGGTGTAGCGGTCCACGTCAAATCCGGTGACAGCCTGCACGCCGTCGGGCGTTCGGGGCGTGGAGCAGGCCGACAGCAGCAGCACCGCCATCAGCGCCGCGGCCCCGGCAAGAAATGGCCAGGGGACTGGGCGGTTGCGAAGGGACAAGGTGGGGCGCATCGTGCTTCTCCTGCGGGCCTTGGCGGCCGTGTTCTGGGGTGATCCGACTGTAGGCAGCAGGCATGGCGCCGCGTGTAGGTGGGCGCTGGCACGGCGTGTCGGTGGCGCGTGAATCGCTGTGCTGCGCGGGTTGATCGCGGCGCGGCCGCCGCGGCGGCTCAGGCGCGGGCCACTGCGTTGCGGCCCAGGGTGCGCACCATCTGCTCGTACATCGCATCCACCGCGGGCGAGCGCTGCGACGCCTTGCTGCGCAGCACCGCCACATGCATCGAATCGAGCGCGGGCAGCTCGTACTCCGCAGGCAGGTCTTGCAGAATCTGCAGGTGCGTTGGCGCGCTGCACCGCGTGAGCACCGCCACCGCCAGGCCGCTCTCCACCGCGGCCAGCTGGCCCGCCAGGCTGGAGCTGTGGTACACGATTCGGTAGGCCCGGCGCCGCGCCCCCAGGGCTGACAAGGTGGCCTGCCGCGCCATGCTGGCCGATTCGTAGACCGCAATCGGCAGCGGGTCCCGGCGCCAGATCTCGTACTGCGGTGCGCCCACCCACACCAGTGGCTCGTCGAAAAGAAAATGCCCGCGCTGCGGCCGGTCGCGCGAGACAAGCGCCAGGTCGAGCTCGCTTTTCACCACGCGGGGGATGAGCGCCGTGGACTGCTCGCAGGTCAGCTCGATCTCCACCCCCTGGTAGCGGTGCGAAAAGCTGCGCAGCACCGGCGTGAGGTAGGCGCTGGCGTAGTCGTCCGGCACACCCAGCCGCACGCGGCCCGCCAGCTGCGGGCCGAACAGCGCTGCCTGCGCCTCGGCCTGCAGGTCGAGCACGCGGCGGGCGTAGGGCAGCAGCTCGGCGCCGGCAGGGGTGACCTCCAGGTGGCGTGGCCCGCGCAGCAGCACGGGGCGGCCCACGGCCGTTTCGAGCTTCTTGATCTGCATGCTCACGGCCGACTGGGAGCGGTGCACCAGCGGCGCCGCGCCCGAGAGCGAGCCCGCATCCACCACCGCCACAAAGGCGCGCAGCCAGTCGATCTGAAAGTCCGGGTGGTTCATCACGCTGCTGCACGGTATTCGATAATCGAATGGTTATACCGCGAACTATGCGCTTTACCTAGGCCGCAGAAAACCCGACCATCGGTGGCATGAATCCCAAGGCCTCCGCACTTCCCGCATCGCCCGCCATCCTCACTGCGGGCTCCGACCCCTTGAGCCCCAGCCGCGAGCGCACCGGCCAGTGGCTGATGACCGTGGGGGGCATGCTGCTGGGCACCATCGGCGTGTTTGTCGAGGAGGCCGGCCAGCACCCGCTGGTCACGGTGTGGTTCCGCTGCGTGTTTGGGGCGCTGGCCCTGGTGGCCTGGTGCCTGGCCACGGGCCGGGGGCGCGAACTGCTGCTGCGCCACCAGGCCCTGGGCCGCCGGGTGGCCTGCGCCACCGGCGTGTTCATGGTGCTCAACTGGGCGCTGTTTTTTGCGGCCATCCCGCGCACGTCCATCGCCGTGGCCACCGTCATCTTCCATGTGCAGCCGATCTGGGTCATCGTCTTTGGCGCGGTGTTCCTGCGCGAGCGCATCGCGCCGCTGCAATGGGGGGCCACGCTGGCGGCGCTGGCGGGGCTGGTGCTTACCACCGGGCTCATCGACGGCGCCGCCGCCGGCACCGCCGACGGCGGGGCCTACGTGGCCGGCGTGCTGATGTGCCTGGGCGGCTCGCTGTGCTACGCCGCCGTCACGCTGCTGGCCAGCCGCGCGCCGGCACCCATCAGCCCGTTTGCGCTGGCGCTGTGGCAGTGCCTGGTGGGCGCCGTGTCGCTGGCCTGGGCGCCGCTGGCCTTTGGCGGGCCGCACAGTGCGGGCGCGTGGGCCTGGCTTACGGGCCTGGGCGTGCTGCACACGGGGCTGGCCTACGTCATTTTGTTTGCCGGCATGGCGCGGCTGGCGCTGGGCAAGGTGGCGGTGCTGCAGTTCGTCTACCCGCTCACGGCCGTGCTGGTGGACTGGGCGGTGTACGGGCGCACGCTGAGCCCGGTGCAGCTGGGCGGGGTGGCGCTGATGGCGGTGGCCCTGTGGACCCTGCGGCGCCCGCCGGTGCAGGCGGCAGCCCCCGCCAGCCGATAAACTGCCGGACCGCAGGCCCTGGCCTGCCCTCAGGAGACGACTCCATGGCTGCAACACCGGCACCCCAACAAGCCGAACCTTCCGCTTCGGCACTCATCGACGCCAAGATCCGCGACCTGGCCGACTGGCGGGGCGACACCCTGGCCCACCTGCGCAAGCTGATGCACGAGGCCGTGCCCGGCGTGGTGGAAGAGGTCAAGTGGAGGGGCGTGCCGGTGTGGTCGCACGCCGGCATCCTGTGCACCGGCGAAACCTACCAGCAGGCCGTGAAGATGACCTTTGCCCACGGTGCCTCGCTGCCCGACCCGCACGGCCTGTTCAACGCCAGCCTGGACGGCAACACCCGCCGCGCCATCGATGTGCGTGAGGGCGAGGCGATCAACGAAGCGGCGCTCAAGGCGCTGTTCCGCGCAGCGGCGGAGTTCAATGGGCTGCAGGCCGCGCAGAAGAAAAAAACCAAGCCCAAGGCGCCGGCGGGAAAGAAAGCCCCAGCGGCCAGGAAAGCCCCCACCGCAAAGAAATCAGCTTAGGGCGCAAGAACCAGCCGCACCACCACGGGCCGGTGGTCCGACCCCAGCTCCGGCCCGATGCTCGATTCCAGCACCTGCCAGCCATTCGACGCCAGCACATGGTCGAGCGGCAGCACCGACAGCCAGCCAAAGGCATTGGGCCAGCTGGGCGCTGCACCATGGGCACGGCGCAAGGTACCTTCCACCATGAACAGGCTGCGCGCCCAGGGCGTGGTGTTCAGGTCGCCCGCCAGCACACCCAGCCCGTCGGCCTGCGCCAGGTGCCGGGCCTCGTCCTGCAGCGCCTGGTCGCGTGCGCGGGCATAGGCGCTGTGGATCGGCGGCATGGGGTGCAGCGCGCTCAGGTGCACGGGCAGGCCGTGCCACTGCAGCGTGGCGCGCAGGCGCAGGGTGTCGTGGTCGGTGCGGGGCGGCAGGGCTTGGGCATCTACCAGCGGGTGGCGCGACAGGATTGCCAGCCCGAAAGGGTCGGGCTGCGGCACGGCCAGGCGGTGCGGGTAGCGTGCGGCAACCGCGGGGTCTTCGTCCAGCGCGCGCTGCGCCAGTTCGGTGAACTCCTGCAAGAACACCACGTCGGGCGCGTCGGCCGATGCCAGCCATTGCCGCAGTGGGGCAAAGTCGGCCGTGGCCAGGTTCAGGTTGGCGGTGCCCACGCTCAGCACCGGCGCGTCTGCAGGCAGCGCGGGCGCACCCGCCAACGGAGCCGCCTGCGCCATGAAGGACCCCGCCAACGCCAAGGTTGGCACCACCTGCCACCACGCCCGCCCAAGCACCCACAGCACCATCAGCGCCGCCGTGCCCGCAGCGGCATACAGCCATTGCCAGTACGCCGCCAACTCCACCCCCCATTGCAGTGTTGGCATGCTGTCGGCCGGCAGCCAACGCGACACAGGGGCGGACAGCGCGCCTATGGCACTGAGCCACGCAAGCCAACGCGCACGGGCAACGATGAAGCGGGAAACCGTCGAACGGGTGGGCATGCTTGCCAAGGGGCTGGAAATGAGGACGCAGCATTGTGCGAGTGCCTCCTGCTGGCCCTGTCCGCCGGTGCACCGCCCGGTGGACTGCGGAGAATGCCCAGCGCGACGGGCACCTGCACGATCGCCCCCGGCCTGCCGCCTGCAAGTGCCGGGCGTGCTGCTCCGTGCGTCAGTCCCCGAACACCATCGCCTGGTGCGCGCAGGTGCCCGCCACCACGCCCTCGGCGGACGCCAGCGTGGCGTTGTGCCGCGCCAGCGACACATCGCCGGCCGCGTACACGCCGCGCACGCTGGTCATCTGGCTCTCGTCGGTGCGCACCAGGGGGCCGGATGGGCCTTCGTCGATCGCGCAGCCGAGCTGCTCCGCCAGCGAACTGCCGGGGCGGGTGGCGGCGGCCACATACAGGGCTTCAATGGGCACCACGCGGTTGCCCGGCGCCCCATCGTCCCGCACGCGCACGCCGCTCAGGTGCTTGCCCGGGCCCTCCAGCGCGTCAATGCGCGCAGGCTCCACGGCAATGCCCAGGTTCTGTAGCCGCTCGCGCTCGGCAGCCGGCAGCGACGGGTCGCCGTTCAGGAACAGCGTGGTCGGGCCCCATTCTGCGATCAGCTGCACGTGCGTTGCGGACGAAGGCGAGTGGTACAGCACCCCCAGCCGCTGGCCTGCAAACTCATACCCGTGGCAGTACGGGCAGTGCAGCACGCTGGTGCCCCAGCGGTCGCTCAAGCCCTCGATGTCGGGCAGCGTGTCCTGCACGCCAAAGGCCAGCACCAGTTTGCTGGCCGACAGGCGCGTGCCGTCGTGCAGTTCCACGTCGAACCCAGGTGCGCCCGCAGACCCCGCGGCGCGCTCGTCGCTGCCACGCTCCCTGGTGCTGGCGTCAGCGCTGGCAGCTGCGGCGGTTTGCGCCTGGGCGGATGTCACCGTGCCTTGTAGCAGCGTCACCGTGGGGTAGGCCAACAGCTTCTGCCGTGCCTGGTCCAGCATTGCCGCCGGCGCCATGCCGTCCTGCCCAAAAAAGCCATGCGCCGCTGCAGCACGGCGGTTGCGCGGCGCACCCGCGTCCACCACGCACACCCGCCGCCGGGCCCGTGCGAGCTGCATGGCGGCAGAAAGCCCCGCGTAGCTGCCGCCCACCACGATCGCGTCATAGCTGCTCATGAGAAAAATCCTTGTGTGAATGGCCACCCGCGACCATGCGCTGATGAAAGTCCGCAGAAAGCTGCGCCAGCGTGACCTGGCCCAACCGTGCCAATAGCACTTCTTCCGCTGCGGCAAAGGCGTCGGACAACGCCGCGTTCACCGATTGCTCCACCACGCAGCCGGGGCTCTCCACCCGGTTGCTGATGGCCAGCAGCGTCGGCGCGCCCAGCGCTTCATGGATGTCGCGCAGCGTGATGTCTGCCAGCGGGCACGACAGCACCCACCCCCCGCCATGCCCCTTGGCCGACGTGACAAAGCCCGCATACCGCAGCCCCGCCATCAGGCGGCGCACGACCACCGGGTTGGTCTGCATGGCCTGCGCCAGTGATTCGGACGTGGCGGGGCCCTCCATCTCTGCCATGTGCAGCAGGGCGTGAAGGACGTTGGAAAGGCGGCTGTCTCGTTTCATGCAACATTCAAAGTTGCGTGATAGTAGCATGGGTGCAACAACGGCGCTGACGGGTCAACGGCGTACTACTGAATTGATAGCTGCTAGCGCTTGCTGAACAAGCGCTGGAGGCCAACTTAGCTTTGATTCTTGCTACCACGCTGCCCCCAACCGTTGGGGTTGAGCTTGCCGTAGCCGCGCGTGGCACACCCTCATCCGTTCGGCTTGCGCTTGTCGAAATCTTGTAAAGCCGCATCCAACCGATCGGCCGGCCTGGCCCAACACCAAGAATCCCCGGCCCAAGGCGACTGCAGCACCAAGAAAGCTCGGTCAGGCAACTAGCCACCAGCCGAAGTCGGCAGAGCCCTCACGGCCCCTCTGGGCATGGTGAGGACGTTACGGTGCAACGGCCAGGCGCACCACCAAAGGCCGTTGGTCCGGTGCCAGGTCCGGCCCGCGGCGCGCGTCCAACCCCTTCCAGCGATGGGAGGCCATCACTTGGTCCAGCGGCAGCACCCGCTAGCAGCCCGCCCCAGGCTTGCTGCCAGCTGGGCGCCACGCCGTTGGCGCAGCCTGCCTTGCACCGTGAACACCTATGCCGAGGCGGGGTCCGGTAATTTGAGCCACTGCTGCAAAAGTGAGTACGCAGCAATGGCTAGCAAGGCAAACGGAGGGCCTGCAGCGCAATCGGCTCACTAGCTCAGTTCTCGGTAAGACTGGATTTAACGAACTGAGGAGCTCGCGCTCCCCGCATGCCGCCTACTTCGCCCGTTCCTTCTCGCGAGGGCTCACTTGCGTCCATGTCGTCAACTTTTCACGCAACGCGGGGGCCACCGCGGCTATGCAGATCTGCCATAACGCGGGCTAATGGATATACCTGCAAAAGTAATACCACAAAGTTCGGGACAACACCCAAAATCCAAAGGACCGGTCCATCGCGTCGAAGCAATATTGGTCACTTTTCTAGCGAACATCCAATCCCACTCACCTTGAGAGCATTAAATGACAAGCATCATGTCTCATCGGCTATTGCAGACAGTGCAGGTGTTGACCACCGCCACCCTGATCCTTCTGCCCAGTTTGTCAACCGCGCAAGCGCCAGAAAACCGCCCGAGGGCACGTGACTTAGGTTTGGCGCCAGGCATACTGCGTCCGGGGAATTTGAATGCGATTACCGATGTAAGCGGTGTGCGCGTTGGCCATGTCACATTGATAGAAGGCGACAGTATCCGCACTGGGGTTACAGCGATCCTCCCGCACGCCGGCAATATTTTTCAAGATAAGGTACCCGCTGCTGTAGTGGTGGGCAATGGCTTTGGCAAGTTTGCTGGGTCCACGCAAGTACAGGAACTTGGTGAAATTGAAACACCTATTGTGCTGACCAACACCTTGTCTGTGGCTGAGGGCATGGCGGGCGCTGTGGAATGGGTTCTGGGTCTTAAAGGAAATGAGACGGTCCGGTCTGTGAATGCCGTTGTGGGTGAAACCAATGACGGCGGCTTTCTCAACGACATCCGTCAACGTCGTGTGACCAAGGACGACGTCAAGAAAGCCATCACCACAGCAACCAATGGACCGGTCGAAGAAGGCAATGTGGGCGCTGGCACAGGTACCCATGCTTTCGGTTGGAAAGGGGGCATTGGATCTAGTTCCCGAGTGCTGCCTAAGAAGAGCGGAGGGTACACAGTCGGCGTGCTGGTGCAAACCAACTACGGCGGCATCTTGACCATGGACGGTGCACCAGTAGGCAAAAAACTCGGTCAATACCTATTGAAAGATGTGGAGTCCCAATATACAGCTGACGGTTCAGTCATAGTGGTCATCGCCACCGACGCCCCGCTGTCGGACCGCAATCTGGAGCGCTTGGCCCGCCGTGGTTTCAATGGCGTCGCGGCCACAGGCTCTCCCTTTTCCAATGGATCAGGAGATTACGCCGTGGCGTTTTCAACATCGCCGGGGGTACTTAGAACGGCAGAACGGCGCCGTGTAGTGTCTGCGATCGAAGATCTCCCTAAGGCAACGCTGATTAAGGTCCACCATTGAGAGGGGTCAAACGTTATCCGCAGATGAAGCAGCAGACCTTGGCAATGGCCGCAGATCAAGACA
>NZ_QAIM01000420.1:6383-9210 GCF_003061035.1 Acidovorax sp. HMWF018 | reverse complement strand
ACAGCGCACCTTCGAGCAGTGCATAGAGCTTGCTGCCGTCCTTGCTGGAGGCCATGCCTTCGTAGCCCTTGGAGCGCTTGACTTCAAACGGCGTGGGCTTGGCGTCGGGGGCACCGGGCATCAGCACACCGGGCGCATCGGGCGAGCGCACGACCTTGCCGTCCACCTGCGTCTCGACCACGGCCAGCACCTTGCCGTTCAGGTCGGCCTTGATGAGGAAGGGGCCAAACTCTTCGCCGATCCACAGTGCGCCACCGGCGAACTGGAAACTCTCGGGGTCGAAGTCAGCGCCCGTCAGGTAGCGCTTGTCGGTGCCTTCGTGGGTGATGCGAAACGGCACCTTCTTGTCGGGGTCGTGCAGGAAGACAGTCTTGAGGCGGTTGAACTGGCCGCTTTGGAAGTCCACGGTGTAGTGGCTCAGGTGCAGCATGAAGTCGGGCGAGTTGGCCTTGGAGCCCGCGCCGTTGTCGGTCAGGATCCAGAACGAGCCGTCGGCCATGCGCTTGATGCCCGAGTGGCCCTGGAGGGGCTGGCCCTGGAACGGCAACGACACGCCTGTGTCGCGGCCGCCCGACTGGCCCATCACGCTGCCCACGGCGTCCACACGGCGGGGGGTGGTGAACTTGCCGGCCACCTGCAGGTCTTGCGGCGCGTCCTTGGGTGCGGCAACCACGGTGAGGGCGGGCATCACGGCGTGGCCGGCCAGGGTGGCGGGGTAGGCCTGCTGGGCGATGGCGGGGGTGGCGGCAGCGCACAGCAGCGCTGCGCAGGCGGCAATTGGGGACAGTCGGGACATGGTGGTCAAGGGGAAGAGAGCCAAAACCGTGAACGATGCCGCCGCCCTGTGACACCGCCATGAAAAGCGGTTCTCCAACGCCCCCCAACCAGGCAACGCCGAATCGGGCACATGCACGGACCTTTTGCGGCTGGCCAGGATCACACCAGCCTCACTCCACCCGCACGGCCTGCGCACCTGCCATGGAAACCCTCTCTGCACTGCAATCCCTCGGCCTGGAGCTGCCCAGCCCGGCCTACATAGTGGGCGCCATCCTGTTTGGCCTGATCGGCATGGCGGCGTACTGGCACGGCAAGCGTGCGCAGCAGCCGCGCACCCGCTGGTGGGGCGTGGCGTTGATGTTCTATCCCTACGTGGTCTCGGCCACCTGGCTGCTGTACGCCGTGGGCGTCGCGCTGTGCCTGGGGATGTGGTGGGACGGGCAGCGCGGCTAGGGATCCTCCGCACCAAGGAATCAACCGGCGGCGGCCACCAACCCTGCGCCGTGCCCGCGCGTGAAGGCTTCTTCAAACACCGAATACCCCGACCAGTCGGCATGCGCAAACGCCAGCCGTGCGGTGGTGGGCGTGGGCAGCCAGGCGGCACGCTCACCATTTGATAGCACCTTGGGCATGAAAGACCTGCGCTCCAGGCCGATTTGGCTCAAAAACTGCTGCAAACCCGGTGTGGGGATGGACATGGCGTGCCCATAGCGGGTGATGTCCACGCGCGTGGCGCGCTGGCGCAGGTCGGGGTGGGGCACGGCGAGAGCGGCCAGGGCGGCGTCGGCCCAGTGCTGCCAGGGCTGGGTGGCCAGTTGCTGGCGGCCGTCCTCCCGGTCGCCCAGCGCCTGGTAGTAGGTGAGCACGGTGGGGCCGGCCAGCGTGGCGCGGGTGTCCAGGCGCTGGTGGCCGGCGTTCACATAGCCCAGGCCCCCCGCCGTGGGGTCGGCATACAGGACGTTGTCCCAGGCCGGCGCAGCGCCGGGGCGGTCGGTGAGCGGACTTTGGATGTGGATGTTGGCCACCAGCCAGGGCGCCCACGACAGACGCTGGGCCGCCCCGGTGAGGAAGGCGGGCGGGTTCTGCACCACGCGCGCCGCCACGAAGACGGGCAGCGCCACGATGCAGCGTGGCGCCTGCCAGCGCTCCACGCTGTCGGTGGCGTGATTGAACGCATCCACCTCCACGCCGTGGCGGCCTTCGGTGATGCGCAGCACGCTGGTGCCGGCGCGCAGCTGGCCGCCGCCGTGGGACGTGTTGGCCAGCGGCTCGGCCAGGCGCCGGGTGATCCAGCCATTGCCCTCGGGCCAGGTCAAAACGCTTTCGCGGGCTTCGTCCACGGCCTCGCCGGGCGCATGAAAGCCATGGCGGCTGGCAAAGTAGTGGATGCCCGCCCAGGCCGAGACACGGTCGGCCCCGGCGCCGTAGTCGTCGCGGCAGCAGTAGTCCAGGTACCAGCGCAGGTGGGCATCGTCCAGCCCTTCCTGCGCCAGCCAGGCGGCAAACGTCATCGCGTCCAGCGCCTGCTGGCTGGGCGCCAGTGGGCGCTTGGCGGTCCACAGCTTGAGTGCGGGCATGGCAAACCGGGCGGCGCGGGCCTGCGCGTCCACGGCCTGGGCAAAGCGGCGGTACTGCGCCAGCGTGGCCTCGCCCACGCCCTGCACGGGCAGCAGGCCGTCTTGCCACTCGCCATCGAAGTACAGGCGCTCCTGCGGGCTGTGGCACAGGTGGCGTTCGTCGTACTGCCAGCGCCCGGCCACACGCTGGCGCAGGCCCAGCTCCTCCAGCAGGTCCTGCACCTCGCGCGCGTCGTCGCCAGGCACGGGCAGGTAGTGCGCGCCCTGCGGGCAGGTGATGCCGTTGACGGCGGTGCCCCGGCTGTTGCCGCCTGCGGTGTCTTCCAGCTCCAGCAGCGCAAAGTCCTGCACGCCTGCCAGCCGCAGCGCACGCGCTGCGGCCAGCCCCGCCACGCCACCACCGGCAATGATGACCTGCGCGCGGCGCACCACGGCGGGCTCGGGCCAGGTGCCGCGCGCCAGCCACTCACGCA
>NZ_QAIM01000420.1:0-6373 GCF_003061035.1 Acidovorax sp. HMWF018 | reverse complement strand
GTCCAGCGCATCCTGCACGGGCCAGGGTTCCTTGTAGGGGCGGCGGGTGGTGAGCGCATCGAACACATCGGCCACCGCCACGATGCGCGCCGACACCGGGATGGCCTCGCCCGCCAGGCCGCGCGGGTAGCCGCTGCCGTCCCACTTTTCGTGGTGGGCCAGCGCAATCTCACGGGCCAGCTGCAGCACGCCGGACGGGTGCTCGCCAATGATCTCGGCGCCGATCTCGGGGTGGCGGCGCATGGTGTCCCACTCATCGGCGTTCAGCGGGCCGGGCTTGCGCAGCACGGCGTCGGGGATGCCGATCTTGCCCACGTCGTGCATGGGCGCGGCGTTGAGCAGGTCTTCGGCCCAGGCCTGGCTGTGGCCGGCAGCCAGGGCCAGCAGCTGGGCAAAGTGGCTCATGCGGATCACATGCATGCCGGTTTCGTTGTCCTTGTACTCGGCCGCGCGGCCCAGGCGCTGCACGATCTGCAGGCGGGTTTCGCGCAGCTCGTCCATGCGCACCAGCGACAGGTGGGTGCGCACCCGCGCGCGCACCACGGGCGGGCTGACGGGCTTGGTGATGTAGTCCACCGCGCCCGCGTCAAACCCGGCAGTTTCGTCCTGGCTGTCGGTGAGGGCGGTGATGAAGATCACCGGGATGGAGGCGGTGGCGGCATCGGCCTTGAGCGCGCGGCACACGGCATAGCCGTCCAGGTTCGGCATCATGATGTCAAGCAGCACCAGGTCGGGCCGCTGCTCGCGCGCCACCTGCAGCGCACGTTCACCGTCGGTGGCAAACAGCAGGCGGTAGTCGGACTGCAGGATGTGGCGCAGCACCTGCAGGTTGGTGGGCTCGTCGTCCACCAGCAACAGGCGGGGCCGCTGGTCAGGGGCCGGTGTCATGCGGGGTTCTCCAGGGGTTCGTCCAGCCAGTGCGTGCGCAGCTGCTGCAACTGCACCCCGGCCTGGTCAAAGTCAAAGCGGTCGATGGCCTCTTGCAGGCGCTCGGTGGCATCTGCAGGCAGCAGCTGCATCAGCAGGTCCAGCGGCGGCTGGGCCAACTCGGACTGTGCCAGGGCCTGCTGCAGCGCCTGCGCGGCGTCCCGGGCCTGCTGGCGTTGGTCTGCGGTCAGCGGTGCGTGCTGGCCCACGCCGGGGGCGGGCGCTGCGGCGGCCTCGGCCTCGTGGGCCAGGGCCTGCTCCACGGCCTGCAACGCGGCGGGCAGGGCGGTCACCAGCGGCTGCAGTGCCGTGCGGTCCAGGCTGTGGGCCGCTTCCTCGATGCGCTGCGCCAGCGTTTGCAAGGGGCCCAGCGCCAGGTTGCCCGCTGCACCGCGCAGGCGGTGGGCCAGCGCACGGGCAGCGTCCATGTCGGGCTGCGCCACCAGGGCCTGCAAGGTGGCGGGGGTGGCAGCATGGTCGGTCAAAAGACGCGCCACGGCATCGCGCAACAGCGCACGCTGGCCCCAGAGGCGGGTGCCGCGCTCCCAGTCCACCGCAGCGACGGTGGCGTGGGGGACCGGTGGCATGTCGGTGGCGCGCGTCAAGGTCTGCAGGCTGCTCCACCCCGATGTGGAGGTGTCGGACTGCAGATGCAGCACGCGGGCGATCTCGCGGAACAGGCGGGCGGGCTCCAGCGGCTTGCTCGCAAAGCCGTCCATGCCCGCAGCGCGTGCGTTGCGCCGGTCCTGCTCCAGCACGCTGGCCGACAGCGCGATCACCGGCACCGGCTTGCGCCGTTGCGCCTGCTCGAACGCACGGATGCGGCGCGTGGCCTCCAGGCCGTCCATGCCGGGCATCTGCAAGTCCATCAGCACCACATCGAAGCGCCCGCCTTCGTAGGCGGCGACAGCGCTTTCGCCATCCCGCGCCACGGTCACCTGGTGGCGCCCCCGGTCCAGGTGGATCTGCAGCAGCTCGATGTTGGCCGGCACATCGTCCACCACCAGCATGCGCAGCGGCGGCAGCTGCACCGCATGGCTCACGGTGGCCACTGCCGCCGTCGCCTGGCCCACCGGCAAAGGTACACAGACGGTGAACGTGGTGCCCACACCCAGGGTGCTGCGCACGCTGATGCTGCCGCCCATCAGCTCCACGAGCTGGCGCGAGATGGTGGTGCCCAGGCCGGTGCCACCGAACTGCCGGGTGGTGGAAGCGTCGGCCTGCGCAAAGGGGTCGAAGATGCGCTCCAGGTGCTGCGCCGCGATGCCGATGCCGGTGTCCTCCACCTCCATCACCAGCGTGCCGTCGTGGTAGTCCAGCCGCAGCAGTACATGGCCGCGCTCGGTGAACTTGAGCGCGTTGCCCAGCAGGTTCAGCAGCACCTGCTGCAGGCGCAGTGCATCGCCCCGCAGGTAGGGCGGCACCCGGTCGTCCGTCAGGCACTGCAGCGCGAGCCCCTTCTTGCCCGCATGGATGCGCAACGAGGCGAGGATCTGGTCGCACACCTCTTGCAGCGAGAAGTCCGCAATCTCCAGTTCCACCGCGCCTTTTTCGAGTTTGGCTGTGTCCAGGATGTCATTGAGCAGGCGCAGCATGGAGCGCGCCGCATGCTGCACGGTGCCCAGGTGGCGGCGCTGCTGCGCGTCCATGGGGGTGTCGAGCAGGGCCTCGGTGAAGCCGATGATGGCGTTCATGGGCGTGCGGATCTCGTGGCTCATGTTGGCCAGGAAGGTGCTGCGCGCGGCGGCAGCCTGCTCGGCACGCTCCTTGGCGGCGCGCAGCTCTTGCTCCATGGCACGGCGCTGGGTGAGGTCGGTCGCAAACTTGACGACCTTGAACGGCTGGCCTTGCGCGTCGAAGATGGGGTTGTAGGTGGCCTGGATCCAGATGCGCCGCCCGTCCTTGCCCAGTCGCTGATATTCACCGCCATCAAGCTGGCCAGCTCGCAGTTGCTCCCAGAACTGCGCGTACGCCTCGGTCTGCGCGTAGGCGGGCTCGCAGAACATGCGGTGGTGCTGGCCCACGATCTCTTCCAGCCGGTAGCCCATGAGTTCTCGAAAGTTGGCGTTGGCGTTGAGCACATGGCCCTGCATGTCGAACTCCACCACCGAGAGCGCACGGTTGATGGCACGCACCGTGCTCTCGAACTCGGCGTTGCGCTCGCGAAAGACGGTCATGTCCATGATGACGCCGTCGATCCACAGCACCTGGCCGTCATCGCCGACCACGGGGCGGCCGCTTTCCGACACCCAGCGCAGGCGCCCATCACGGTCCCGCAGGCCAAACTCCACGTGGTAGGGTCGGTGCTCCTGGATGGCCACGGAGACTTCCGCCCACAGGCGGTCCACCTCTTCGGGCAGCGTGAGCTGGGTGAAGTTGATACGGCCGTCCAGAAAGTCCTGCGGCAACCAGCCCGTGAGTGCGGTCACCGCATCGCTGACGAACAGCATGGTCCAGTCGGCATCGTGGCGGCAGCGGAAAGTGACGCCCGGAATGTTGGCCATGAGCGAGCGCAGGCGCTGCTCGCTGGCCTGCAGCTCCTGCTCCATGGCGCGGCGCTGTGTTAGGTCGCTGATGAAGCCCACGAACACCGGCGCGCCATCCAGCGGCACACGGCCTATGGCAATGCGGATGGGCACGGTGCTGCCGTCGGGCCGCAGGGCCAGCACCTCGCGGCTGTTGGCGCCGACCACGCCACCGCCCTGGCCTTGCAGGTAGCGCTGCAGGTAGGTGTCGTGGCGCGAGCGGTCGGGCTCGGGCATGAGCATGGACACGTTCTGGCCCACCACTTCGTCGTGACGCCAGCCCAGGATGCGCTCGGCCGCTGCGTTGAAGGACTGCACGCGGCCCTGCGCATCGATCATCACCATGCCGTCCACGGCCGTGTCGGCAATGGCGCGCAAGCGGGACTCGCTCTGGCGCATCTGCAGGAACATCTGCCGGTAACGCAAGCCAGCGTTGATGGCGATCACCAGCAGCCCGATACCCGACGCCACTGCAGCAACGGCCAGTGCCAGGGGCGCGCCATCGGCCGCAGTCAGCAGTTCCAGCTCGTTGGGGGCGTCAATGAAACGCAAGGCCGCCATGCCGGTGTAGTGCATGCCCGCAATCGCCAGCCCCATGACGACACCGGCCACCGCATTGAGCCAACGGGCACGCCAGCGCACCACGCGCTCCAGCCCAAACCGCACCCACAGAGCCACGATGGCCAGCAGCACCGCCACCAGCACCGAGGCGGCAAACCCCCAGGGGTCGTAGCGCATGACCGGCGCCCACTGCGACGCCGCCATGCCGATGTAGTGCATGGCGCCAATGCCGGCGCCCACCAGCACCCCGCCCACCACCAGGGCGGTGCGGCTGATCTCGCGGCGCATCAGCAAGCCCAGCGCCACCCACGACGCGCCCACGCTGGGCAGCAGGGACAGCACGGTGGTCCACGCATCAAACTGGCCCCGCGCGCACACCGTGAAGGCCAGCATGCCGATGAAGTGCATGGACCAGATGCCGCCGCCCAGCGCCATCGCCCCGGACCCCCGCGCCATCTGGCGCATGAACCGGGTGTCGGCGCGCCGGGCCAGGCCCGCCATCTGCAGCGCCAGCACGGAGGCCAGCACCGCCATGCCCACCGACAGCGTCACCAGCCAGGGATCGTGCTGCGCCCAAAGCAGCGGATAGGGCTGTGCGTCAGAAAGGAAAAAAAGGTCCAGCATCGGGGGCGCCCACGGCGATCAGGTCTTGACAGCTTTGTAGCCGATTGTGCTGCCCATGCCAGCGGGCAGAACCCCTGCAAATTGCTCGGCGAATGCCTGTTGGAGCCCTGGCAAACGGCGACTCAATGCGCCACCACCTTGCCCCATTCGCGCTCGTAGCTGTGCACCAGCGCCTGGTTGGACAGGCGGTTCACGTCGGCCGGCACCCGCGCCATGTCGAGCGGAAAGTCGAACAGCAGCGGCAGCAACGGGGCGCTCAGGAACCGGAGCCCGGGGGGAAGGGCGTCGGGCAGGCGCCACGGCCTGCGGCTGGCGATGACATAGCCCCATTCGCCAAAGCTGGGCACATGGGCGTGGTAGGGCGCTGTCGAGAGGCCCACGGATTCGATGGTCTGCACCACCGTCCAGAAGCTCTGGCGCGCCACCAGCGGCGAGGTGGTCTGCACCACGGCGTAGCCACTGGCCGCCAGCCGCTTGTCCAGCAACGCATAAAAGCTGTTGGTGTATAGCTTGCCGATGGAGAAGTTGGTGGGATCGGGGAAGTCCACCACGATCACGTCAAAAAGGTCCGTCCCCTGCTGCAGCCACCCAAAGGCATCGGTGTTGACGATGGTCACCTTGGGGTTTTGCAGCGCGTGGCCGTTGAGCTTTGCCAGCGTGGGGTTCTCGCTGAAGATGCGCGTCATGGCCGGGTCCAGCTCGACCAGGGTGACGGACTCGACCGAGGGGTACTTGAGGATCTCGCGCACCGCCATGCCGTCGCCGCCGCCCAGCACCGCCACCCGCTTGGGCGCCCCATGCGCGGCCATGGCGGGGTGCACCAGGGCCTCGTGGTAGCGGTATTCGTCGGACTCGGAGAACTGCAGGTTGCCGTTGAGGTACAGCCGGTGGCCATAGCGGCCCTGCGTGACCACAATGCGCTGGTAGGGCGTGGCCGTGGTGAAGATGATGCGGTCCTGGTAGAACTTGTCTTCGGCAAAGCTCGTGATCTGCTCAGACCCCGCCAGTCCCGCCAGCAACAGGCCCACCACCATCAGGCAGGCGAACAAATGGGCTTGGAGGCGCCGCAGCTCATGCCGGAACAGCCACACCGCCCACAGCGCCACGGCGGCATTCATCAGCCCGAACAGCAGCCCGGTGCGGATGAGCCCCAGGTGCGGCACCAGCAGCAGCGGAAACGCCAGCGACACCGCCAGCGCGCCCAGGTAGTCGAACGTGAGCACCTGCGAGACCAGATCCTTGAGCACCACGTTGCGTTTGAGGATGCGCATGACCAGCGGAATCTCCAACCCCACCAGCGTGCCCACCATCAGCACCATGCCATACAGCAGAAACCGGAACGCGCCCGGTGCATACGCATTGGCGAGGAACAGCGTGGCGGGCAGCGCGCCGCCGATCAGCGCCACCAGCAGCTCGATGCGCAGGAAGTGCGCGGGCAGCTGCCGCTCAAAGTAGCGCGACAGCCACGAGCCCAGGCCCATGGCAAACAGGTAGGTGCCGATGATGGTGCTGAACTGCAGCACCGAGTCGCCCAGGACATAGGACGCCAGCGCCCCCGCCGCCAGCTCGTACAAAAGGCCGCAGGCAGCCACGACGAACACGCTGATGAGCAGCGCGATGTCGATGGGGCGTGGGCCGGGGGATCGGGGCAGCGCCGCGGGCGCTGGCTCGGTAGGGGACAAGGTGGGAGGCGACAAGGCGGCTGTCAGCGCACCCTGCGGGGTGCGCTGCTACGT
>NZ_QAIM01000419.1:6632-8766 GCF_003061035.1 Acidovorax sp. HMWF018 | reverse complement strand
ATGGTCTCGTCCAGCACGCCGGCACGCGAGGGCGTGATCTCCAGCGTGTAGGCCGAATAGTTGGTGGCCAGCACCACGCCGTTGCGGTCCAGGATGAGCCCCCGGTTGGGCACGATGGGCACCACGGCCGTGCGGTTGCTCTCCGCCTGGGCTGCCAGGTCCTCATGGCGCACCACCTGCAGGTACACCAGGCGCGCCGCCACCAGGCAGAACGCCGCCATCACCACCAGGCCCACCACCACGGCGCGCACCCGGAACCGCGAGGCGTCGGCTTCGCTGCTGCGCACCTCGGTCATGGCCTCACCCCTGAAAAAACGGCCCAGAAGCTGGCTGCCTGTGTGACTGGCGCGGCCCAGGCCAGGGGACGCCGAGCAAGGGTCGCCCCGCCGCGAGCGCGTCGCCGCCCTTCCCGCAGCGCACAGCACTGCGAGAGAAGGGGGAGACAGCGCGGCCGCTCAGGGGGTTGTTGCCTCATGTTCACAACGGCCGGTTCTGGTCTTTGTCGGGCGGGCGGCGCTGGGGCGCCAGCAGCACCCAGCTGGCCAGGGGCCACAGCAGCGCCTCCAGGAACGGGGCCAGAAAGCTCCAGAACCCCGGGAAAATTCCGCCCGCCGCCATGCGCAGCAGCAGCTCGATGGCATGGGCAACGGCAAACAGCGGAAACACCTGCAGCGCCTGCGACGGCACACTGAACCACAGCAAACGGCGGTGGATGGCAATGGCCCCGAACGACAGCACCGTGTAGGACAGCGCATGCTGGCCCAGCAGCGCAGACTGGCTCACGTCCATGCACAGGCCCAGCACAAAGGCCGCCCCCATGCCAATGCGCAGCGGCTGGTGCACGCCCCAGAACACCAGCAACACCATCAGCAGATCAGGCATCCACACCACGCGGCCCAGCGGCAGCATGTTGATGGCCAGACCCGCAGCCAGACTGGCCCAGATGAACACCGGGTTCACCGGCATCAGCAGGGGCTCACCCCGCGGCATGATCATCGCGGGCCTCCTTGTGTCGGGGTCAGCGGGGCAAGGCAGCGGCTCATTTGCGGCCCCCGCGTTTGTTCGCGGGCGCGGCGGGGGCCGCATCCGGGCGGGGCAATTCGTTGTCGGCCAGGGGCTTGAGCACCACCACATGGCGCGCACCCTGCACCTGCGCCAAAGGCACGCAGTAGATGCGCGCAAACGCGGAGTCGGCACGACGCTCCACCTTCACCACGCGCGCCACGGGCAGGCCCGGCGCATACAGGCCGTCCACGCCGCTGGTGGTCAGCAGGTCGTCTTCGCGGATGTCGGCGTTGGCGGGCATGAAGCGCAGCTCCATGCCACCACCATGGCCCGCCACCGGGTCGCCATAGGCCACGCCGCGCACGCCGGTGCGGATGTTCAGCACCGGAATCGCCTGGTCACGATCCACCAGCAGCGTGACTTCGCTGACCAGCGGAAACACACGGGTGACCTGGCCCAGCACGCCGGCCTCGTCCATCACCGGAGCGCCCAGCTCCACGCCGCCCAGCTGCCCCCGGTCCAGCACCACACGGCGCGTGTAGGGGTCTGCGGTGTCATAGATGACTTCGGCCGCCTGTGCAGGGGTCTGGAGCCGGTCGCGCAGCTCCAGCAGTTTGCGCAGCCGCTGGTTTTCCATGGCCAGCTGGTCGGCCTGGTTGGCGCGCTGGCCCATCACGGCCATCTTCTTGCGGGCGGCATCCAGGTCTTCCTGCGCGGTTTGCAGCGACTGGAAATAACTGCGCCCGTGGCTCGCGAACTCCACCGGCTGCAGCATGAGCCACTGCACCGGGTACAGCACCGTGGCCACGGCCTGACGGAAGGGGCCGGTAATCTGAAAGCGTGCGTCGGCCACCATGAGGAACAGCGCCAGCGCACTGAACACGGCCAAACGCGACAGGGCCGAAGGGCCCTGTTTGAAGAAAGGGGGAGCGCTGCGCTCCAGAGTACCCAAGGGCATGGTGCGCAGCGGTCAGGATCTGCCGCGGGGAGCGGGCTCCACGGGCGGGTGCTCAGAAACAAGCATTGGAGCAGGTGCAGTCATGCAATTCAGAGCGCAAAAAAAGTGCCTGCAGCATACAGGCCTGCCGACTTACTCGCTCGTGAAAATGCTGCCCAGGCGGTCCATGCG
>NZ_QAIM01000419.1:4860-6622 GCF_003061035.1 Acidovorax sp. HMWF018 | reverse complement strand
TCGCGCAGCAGCGCGCCGCCGCCGGTGAGCATCATGCCGCGGTCGGCAATGTCGGCGCCCAGCTCGGGGGGGGTTTGTTCCAGCGCGTTCTTCACGGCCGAGACGATCTGGTTCAGCGGGTCGGTCAGGGCTTCCAGCACTTCGTTAGAAGAAATGGTGAAGCTGCGTGGCACGCCTTCGGACAGATTGCGGCCCTTGACTTCCATCTCGCGCACTTCGGAGCCCGGGAAGGCCGAGCCGATGTTCTTCTTGATGGCTTCGGCGGTGGGCTCGCCGATCAGCATGCCGTAGTTGCGGCGGATGTAGCTGATGATGGCTTCGTCGAACTTGTCGCCACCGACGCGCACACTGCCCTTGTAGACCATGCCGCCCAGCGAGATCACGCCGACTTCGGTGGTGCCGCCGCCGATGTCCACGACCATGGAGCCGCTGGCTTCCGACACCGGCAGGCCCGCGCCAATACCGGCGGCCATGGGCTCTTCGATCAGGTAGACCGCCGTGGCGCCTGCGGCCTCGGCCGCATCCTTGATGGCGCGGCGCTCGACCTGGGTGGAGCCGCAGGGCACGCAGATGATGATGCGCGGGCTGGGCGTGAACAGCGTGCGCGGGTGCACCATCTTGATGAACTGCTTGATCATCTGCTCGGTGATCACGAAGTCGGCGATCACGCCGTCCTTCATCGGGCGGATGGCTTCGATGTTGCCGGGCACCTTGCCCAGCATGGCCTTGGCCTCGTGGCCTACGGCCTGGATGACTTTCTTGCCATGGGGCCCGCCTTCGTGGCGGATGGCGACAACGGAGGGCTCGTCGAGCACGATGCCTTTGTCGCGGGCGAAGATGAGGGTGTTGGCTGTGCCAAGGTCAATGGCCAGGTCGGTGGAGAAATACCGACGGAAAGCTCCGAACATTCAAAAATCCTCTCGGGCACGGCATGCGCGTCGGCCTGCCATCGCCAGGTATTCAGGGGGGTGTTTATGGGCTTTTTTCACGCAATTGACTCCCATTCCAGGAGCTTTGCGGCAAAGCCGGGATAATACCCCATCCCCTGTGAATAACTCCCTCCGGCGCAGCCCGGATCACAGCTTTACTTCTGGTTTCTCTAGATTCTCCTCCCTATGGCACTGACCCCCCAGGACATCGGCCGCATTGCCAACTTGGCGCGGCTTGAGCTGACGCCCTCCGAAAGTGAGCGCATGCTCACGCAGCTCAATGGCTTCTTTGACATCGTGGAACAGATGCGGGCTGTGGATACCTCGGGCGTCACGCCCCTGGCCCACCCCGTCGCAGCTATCCAGGACGTGGCCCTGCGGCTGCGCGAGGACGTGGCCAGCGAGCCCAACCAGCGCGAAGCCAACCAGCAAAGCGCCCCCGCCGTCGAACGAGGCCTGTTCCTCGTGCCCAAAGTGATCGAGTAAGAGCCCCGCCGCATGACTTCCACCGCATTGCATGACCTGGGCGTGGCCCAGCTGGCCGCCGAGCTGCGCGAACGCCGCGTCTCGGCCGTCGAGGCCGCCCAGCATTTCCTCGCCCGCGCGCAGGCCCACCAGAACCTGGGCGCCTACGTGGCCGTGAACCCGGACATCACCCTGGCCCAGGCCCGCGCCCAGGACGCCGCCATTGCCGCAGGCACCGCAGGCCCCCTGGCCGGCGTGCCGATTGCGCACAAGGACATCTTTGTCACCAAAGGCTTCCCCAGCACTGCGGGCTCCAAGATGCTCGCTGGCTACCAGTCGCCCTTTGACGCCACCGTGGTCACCAAGCT
>NZ_QAIM01000419.1:0-4850 GCF_003061035.1 Acidovorax sp. HMWF018 | reverse complement strand
GGCTTTGATGCCCCCGCCCCCGTGCGCAACCCCTGGGCCACCGACCGCATTCCGGGTGGCTCGTCTGGCGGCAGCGCCGTGGCCGTTGCCGCGCGACTGGCCCCGGCCGTGACCGGCACGGACACCGGCGGCTCCATCCGCCAGCCCGCCTCGTTCTGCGGCATCACCGGCATCAAGCCCACCTATGGCCGCGCCAGCCGCTACGGCATGATCGCGTTCGCTTCCAGCCTCGATCAGGCGGGGCCCATGGCCCGCTCGGCCGAAGACTGCGCGTTGCTGTTGTCCGCCATGTGCGGCCCGGACCCGGACCGTGACTCCACGTCGCTCGATGTGCCGGCCGAAAACTTCAGCGCCCACCTCAATGACAGCATTGACGGCCTGCGCATCGGTATCCCCGCCGAGTTCTTCGGCGAAGGTCTCGCACCCGATGTGCGCGCCGCCGTGGATGGCGCCCTCAAGGAATACGAAAAGCTCGGCGCCAAGCTCGTGCCCATCAGCCTGCCGCGCACGCAGCTGTCCATCCCGGTGTACTACATCATTGCCCCGGCCGAGGCGTCGTCCAACCTCTCCCGCTTTGACGGCGTGAAGTTCGGCCACCGCGCCAAGGACTACACCGACCTGGTGGACATGTACAAGAAGACTCGCGCCGAAGGTTTTGGCGACGAAGTCAAGCGCCGCATCATGATCGGTGCGTACGTGCTCTCGCACGGCTACTACGACGCCTACTACCTGCAGGCGCAAAAGATTCGCCGCATGATCGCCGACGATTTTCAGAACGCCTTCAAGGAGTGCGACATCATCGCCGGCCCCGTGGCTCCCACCGTGGCCTGGAAGCTGGGTGACCACGGCAACGACCCGCTGGCCGACTACCTGGCCGACATCTTCACCCTGCCCGGCTCGCTGGCCGGGCTGCCCGGCATGAGCGTGCCCGCCGGTTTTGGCGAGGGCGGCATGCCCGTCGGCTTGCAGCTGCTGGGCAACTACTTCCAGGAAGCCCGCCTTCTGAACGCTGCGCACCGCCTGCAGCAAGCCACCGACTTCCACCTCCGCCGTCCGGAGGGCTTCTGACATGACCGCCAAACTGATCCATGGCTACGAAGTCGTCATCGGCTTCGAAACCCACACCCAGCTCGCCACCCAGAGCAAGATCTTCAGCCGTGCTCCCACCGCCTTTGGCGCCGAGCCCAACACGCAAGCTTGCGCCGTGGACTTGGCCCTGCCCGGTACCTTGCCGGTGATGAACCGCGAAGCCGTGGCCTGCGCTATCAAATTGGGACTGGCCCTCGGCTCCCACATTGCGCCCGTGAGCATTTTCGCGCGCAAGAACTACTTCTACCCCGATCTGCCCAAGGGTTACCAGATCAGCCAGTTCGAGATCCCGGTGGTGCAGGGCGGCGAGGTCGAGTTCTTTCTGGGCGACGAGAAGAAGACCGTGCGCCTGGTGCGCGCCCACCTCGAAGAAGACGCAGGCAAATCGCTGCATGAAGACTTCATCGGCCAGAGTGGTATCGACCTGAACCGCGCGGGCACGCCGCTCCTGGAGATCGTGACCGAACCCGACATGCGCTCGTCCGAAGAGGCCGTCGCGTATGCCAAGGAGCTGCACAAGATCGTCACCTGGATCGGCATCTGCGACGGCAACATGCAGGAGGGCAGCTTCCGCTGCGATGCCAACGTGTCCGTACGCAAGCCTGGTCAGCCGCTGGGCACGCGCCGCGAGATCAAGAACCTGAACTCGTTCAAGTTCATGCAGCAGGCCATCGACTACGAAATTCGCTGGCAGATCGAGCAGATCGAAGACGGTCATGCAATCCAGCAAGCCACCGTGCTGTTCGACCCCGACACGGGCGAAACCCGCGCGATGCGCACCAAGGAAGACGCGGCGGACTACCGCTACTTTCCAGACCCCGACCTGCCTCCGCTACACATTTCAGAGCAGTGGGTGCAGGATGAACGTGCGCAAATGGCCGAATTGCCTCGTACCATGGCCGCACGTTTTGTGGCGGACTATGGCCTGCCCGAGTACGACGCCACCACGCTCACGCAGAGCAAAGCCATGGCGGCATACTTTGAAGCAGCCGCCAAAGCCTGCAGCCAGCCCAAGCTGGCCAGTAACTGGATCATGGGAGAGGTGTCGCGCCGCCTGAATATGGCGGAGACCGGTATCGAGCAAGCTCCTGTGACTGCAGCGCAGCTGGCCGCATTGATCGGCCGCATTGCCGACGGCACGATCTCCAACAACGCCGCCAAGCAGGTGTTTGATGCGCTGTGGACCGGAGAGTCGACCGAAGTGGATGCCGTCATCGAATCCAAGGGCCTCAAGCAGATGAACGACTCCGGCGCGCTGGAGAAGATCATCGACGAGGTGATTGCGGCCAACCCCGACAACGTGGCGCAGTTCCGTGCGGGCAAGGACAAGGCCTTCAACGCGCTGGTCGGCCAGATCATGAAGGCCAGCAAAGGCAAGGCCAATCCGACGCAGGTCAACGAACTGTTGCGCGCCAAGCTGGCGGGCTGACGCGCAAGCCGACTGGCAACAACACCAACAACAAAGGGCCGCGAGGCCCTTTGTTGTTTAGATCGTCTCAAATGGGGTGGTGGACGTCGTAGGCCAAGGGCAAGGGAATTGCGCCCCGCCCGCGCGGCCCTCACCGCGTGGCGGCTGGAGCGGAGGCGTCGCTGGCAGGCGTTGTGCCCGGCAGCGGCATGCGCTGCGCATCCCACAGCTTGCGCAGCTGGGCCAGCTCCACGTCAAAGCGCTGGTGCACGCGGCGCTTTTCCTGGTCCTGCCCGGCAATGAAGCGCTGCTGCTCGGCAATGCTGTCTTCGTTCTCGGCAATCTTGCGGCGCAGCGCCATGGGGGCTTTGTTGGGGTCCTTCTTGTAGAACTCCATCTCCACATCGAAGGCTTTGCGCTGCTGGGCCAGTTCGACCAGGCGCTTTTCGGCGGTGGCGGTCACGTCATCGACGAGCTGAATGGCCGCAGCGCGCTCCACATCGTGCGTGGCCTTGTCGGGATAGCGGGCCGTCAGCGCGCGCTCGCGGCGGCGTTCTTCCAGCTCGCGGGCACGGGCTTCGGCCTCCTTGCGGCGCTGCGCCTCTTGCGCGGCGCGTTCCTGCTCGGTCAGCGAGGGACCGATTTGCCGCCGCACGATGCCCGAGGGCCCGAGTTCCCGCTGCTCGCGGTCCAGGCATTCGGCGATCGGACGGTCGGCCGTCAGGCGCCGGCCATTGCGGTCCACGCAGGTGTAGATGCCGCCGGATGTCCCGGGGGCTTGCGCCCGCGCCCAATCAGCGCCCAGGGTGGCAAACAGAACCCCGCCCATGATCCACGCCGATTTGCTCAAACCATCTACCCCTCATTGACGCCATAACGCTGGCGGTAGGCCAGCACCTTTTCGTGGTGGGAACGCATCCCCTCTTCCCCATTTTTCTCAAGAAAGAGCAATAAGTCTGCCAGCCGTGAAATGGCACACACCTGCATGCCCAGTTGGTTGCGCACGTACTGCACCGCGCTGTGGTCCACGTCCTGGCCATTCTCGGTGGCTTTCTCCTGGCGGTCCAGCGCAATGGCCACTGCGTGGGGCGTGGCGCCGGCGGCGCGGATGATGGCGATGGACTCGCGGGCGGCCGTGCCGGCCGACATCACATCGTCCACGATGAGCACCCGGCCCTTGAGAGGCGCGCCCACCAGGGTCCCACCCTCGCCGTGGTCCTTGGCCTCCTTGCGGTTGTAGGCAAAGGGCACGTTGCGGCCCAGGCGCGCCAACTCCACCGCCACGGTGGCAGCCAGCGGAATGCCCTTGTACGCGGGGCCAAACACCATGTCGAATTCGATGCCGCTGGCCAGCAGGGCTTTTGCATAGAATTCCGCGAGCCGGCCGATCTTGCGGCCGTCGTCAAACAGTCCGGCGTTGAAAAAATAGGGGCTCAGGCGCCCGGCCTTGGTCTTGAATTCGCCAAACCGTAGCACGCCCGACTCGACGGCAAAACGGACGAAATCCTGCGCCAGCTGGCCCTGTTCGGGGGTTTGCACGCCAACATCCACCATGGGGAAATCCTTGTTCAAGTTAACCAGCCTCAATCTCAATGGCATCCGCTCGGCCACCAGCAAAGGCGTGGAAAGCTGGATGGCAGCCACGCGGCCGGATTGTATTTGTGTGCAGGAAGTCAAGGCCCAGGCCGCCGACATGGCCAACCGCTTCGAGCGCCTGGCCGACCTGCAGGGGCACTTCCACTTTGCCCAGAAAAAGGGCTATTCGGGCGTCGGCATCTACACGCGGCACGTGCCGTCGGATGTAGTCATTGGCTATGGATCGACAGAGTTCGATGCAGAAGGCCGATACGTCGAGCTGCGTTTTGACACGCCCGCCCGCAAGCTGTCGATCATCAGTGCGTACTTTCCCAGCGGCTCGTCGGGCGAAGAGCGGCAGCAGGCCAAATTCCGCTTTCTGGCGGAGTTCCACCCCCACCTCATGCGCCTGAAGGCCGAGCGCGACTTCATCCTGTGTGGCGACATCAACATTGCACACCAGCAAATCGACCTCAAAAACTGGCGCAGCAACCAGAAGAACAGTGGTTTTTTGCCCGAAGAACGCGCCTGGATGACAAAGTTGTTGCACACAACTGATGAAGGCGGCGGCATCATAGACGTTTACCGTCAGTTACAACCTACCGCCACCGACACCGCCTACACCTGGTGGAGCAACCGCGGCCAGGCCTATGCCAACAACGTGGGTTGGCGGCTGGACTACCACCTGGCCACCCCTGCGATCGCGGCGCTGGCGCGTGCTGAACATATCTACAAGGGCGAAAAGTTCTCGGACCACGCACCCATCACGGTGGATTAC
>NZ_QAIM01000418.1:0-4304 GCF_003061035.1 Acidovorax sp. HMWF018 | reverse complement strand
CTGCACCGCAATGGCCCAGTCGTGGCGCGCCACGACTGGGCCATTGCGGTGCAGTTTGCGCACCAGCTGGAGGCACGCCTGCGGCCTGGTGCACCCACGCTGTTCCCCTACGCCACAGACGCGGCCGATATGGGCGCAGAAGCCGTGTGGAAGGAGCACCGCGAGAGCACACGCGGGCGTGACCTGGACATCACGGGGCTGTCCTGGGAGATGCTCGAGGCCCAAGGCCCGCAGCAGTGGCCACTGGAGGATGGCACCACCACCGGCAAGGCCCGCCTGTACGAAGATGGCGTGTTCCCCACCGCCGACGGCCGCGCGCGTTTTGTTGCGCATGCATGGCAACCCACCGCCGAGCCCCGCGAATCGCGCTACCCCTTCAGCCTGACCACGGGCCGCCTGCGCGACCAGTGGCACGGCATGACCCGCACCGGTACGCTGGGCCGCCTGTTTGGCCATGTGGCCGAACCCAGCCTGCAGATGCACCCGCAGGACATGGAGCGGCGCAAGCTGGCCAGCGGCGACCTGGTGCATGTGACCAGCAAGCGCGGCTCCATCGTGGTGCCCGTGCAGGCCGACACCACGCTGGGCCTGTCGCAGGTGTTCATGGCGATGCACTGGGGCAGCGAATTTTTGAGCGGCGTGTCCTCCACCGGCGAACGGCTGGCGGGCGTGAATGCGCTCACCACCTCGGCGTTCTGCCCCACCTCCAAACAACCCGAGCTGAAACACGCGGCCGTCAAGGTGCTCAAGGCCGAACTGCCGTGGACGCTGCTGGCCATGGCCTGGCTGCCTGCCGAAGGTGCACTGGCAGCGCGCGAAGCCTTGTCTGCGCTGATGGCGCAGTTTCCCTATTTTCAGTACACGAGTTGCGTCCCCTTCAGCAACAACACCCCGCTGGATGAGCCCGGCCGCGAGCGCACTGGCGTGCTGCTGCGCGCCGCCGCCCACGAGGCACCGCCCGATGCGTTGATCGCACAGATCGAAGCCCTGCTGGGCATGGCAGGCGCCGACACGCTGCGTTATGCCGACAAAAAACGCGGCCAGCGCCGCGCCGCACGACTGGCGCGCCAGGGCGACAACACCACGCTCGAAGGCATCGTGCTCGCTGGCGACACCAGCGCCGAAGGCTGGCTCAAGACCCTGCTGCAGGAAGAGCTGCCTGCACAGACCTACGGCCGCCTGCTGCTGGTGCCCGGCGCCAAGGCCCCCGTGGCCGTGCAGTCGCGCGGCAAACCGGTGTGCACCTGCTTCAACGTGACGGACGCCGCCATCACCGCCCAACTGGCGCACTGCCATGGCACCGACGACGACCGCCTGGCGCAACTGCAAGGCCAACTGCGCTGCGGCACCAACTGCGGCTCGTGCGTGCCCGAACTCAAGCGCATGGTGCGCAATACGGGGCCACTGGCGTCCAAACCGCTCGCGCAGGCCGTCATATAACCAAAAGTTGTCTGAGCTCAAGGAAAATAGCGCACCAACACCCCACAGCATCAGGATGGGTGCAACAGGGCTCCAGCTAGGCATCGCGGCGCAGACAGTACTTGCGTACGGCAAGCCGA
Source organism: Acidovorax sp. HMWF018 (assembly GCF_003061035.1). Taxonomy (NCBI): domain Bacteria; kingdom Pseudomonadati; phylum Pseudomonadota; class Betaproteobacteria; order Burkholderiales; family Comamonadaceae; genus Acidovorax; species Acidovorax sp. HMWF018. The sequence continues at coordinate 2,745 of NZ_QAIM01000418.1, read as the reverse complement.
GATAACGACGCTGGAGCCCTGTTTCACCCATCCCGCCAACACAGACCATGGGCATTAGCCAGTACATCAAGGAAATCGGCCGCGGCGCGCGCGGCGCCAAGCCGCTGACGCGCGAGCAGGCCACGGACCTGTTCGGCCAGGTGCTGGACGGCGCCGTGACCGACCTGGAGATTGGCGCCTTCTGCCTGGCCATGCGCATCAAGGGTGAGACGTCCGAGGAGATGTGCGGCTTTCTGGATGCCACGCATAGCCGCCTTGCGCTACTGCCCGCCACCGACCGCCCGCTGATCGTGCTGCCCAGCTACAACGGCGCGCGCAAGCTGCCGGTGCTGACGCCGCTGCTGGCGCTGCTGCTGGCCCGTGAAGGGTTGCCCGTGCTGCTGCACGGCATGCGCACCGAGGCGGGGCGCGTTTTGGCATCGGATGTGCTCAATGCGCTAGAAGTACCTGCCCTGACAGCTCCTGAAAAGATAGCAAATGGCACGGTCCGCCATATCCACACCCAGCACCTGCACGCAGGGCTGGCACGCCTGCTGGCCGTGCGCGAGGTGGTGGGCCTGCGCAACCCAGGGCACAGTGTGGTCAAGCTGATGAGCCCGTGCGCGGGGCCGTCGGTGGTGGTCACGGCGTACACACACCCCGAATATTTCGAGATGCTGCAGAGCACCTTCCGCACCCTGGGGATGAACGCCTTGCTCTCGCGCGGGCTGGAGGGCGAGGTCGCCACGGACCCACGCCGCACCCCCCGCTACGACGGTTTTGTGCACGGCGTGCATACGGTGCTGGAGGCACAACAACCGGGCACGGCCAGCGAGGTGCCCGGTCTGCCCGCCGAGATCGATGTGGCCACCACAGCCGCCTACACGCGCCAGGTGCTGGCGGGCGATTTGCCCATTCCACACGCCATCGAACGGCAGGTGGAACATATCTTGCGACTGGTCGATCAAACCGTTTCGGAGACATCCCCATGAGCCGCCCCACGCCTTCCACCACATCGCCCACAGCCCCACCCCACCTGGGCACCGGCGGCAGCTGCACGTTGGTGGGCGCAGGCCCGGGCGACCCGGAGTTGCTCACCCTCAAGGCGCTCAAGGCTATCCAGGCGGCCACCGTGCTGCTGGTGGATGATCTGGTGAGCGATGCCATCGTGGAGCACGCATCGCCCACGGCGCGCATCGTCTACGTGGGCAAGCGCGGCGGCTGCAAAAGCACGCCACAGGCCTTCATCGAAAAGCTGATGCTGATGGCCGTGAACGAAGGCGAGAACGTGGTGCGCCTCAAGGGCGGCGACCCCTTCATCTTCGGCCGGGGTGGCGAAGAGGTGGAGCACCTGCGTGCCGCCGGTGTGCAGGTCACCGTCATCAACGGCATCACCGCAGGCCTGGCGGGCCTGACCTCGCTGGGCGCACCGCTCACGCACCGTGAGCATGCCCACGGCGTGGTGTTTGTCACCGGCCACGCCAAGCCCGGTGACGCGGGCACCGACTGGCGCCAACTGGCCGCCACGGCGCGCGACGCCAAGCTCACGCTGGTCATCTACATGGGCGTAAGCGGCGCCGCCACCATCGAGCAAGAACTGCTCACCGGCCTGCCCGCAGACACACCGGTCGCCGTCATCCAGCACGCCAGCCTGCCCCACCAGCGGCATGCCATCACCACCCTGGGTGCGCTGCACGCCACCATCACCCGCGAAGGGCTGGCCAGCCCCTCGGTGATTGTGGTGGGCGATGTTGTGCGCGGTGTCGCACTGGCCGTGCAGGACGCTGGCGCCGTGCCGTTGCAGGCCCGGCGCGCGGGCTGAGCACACACAACGCCCCCCCACAATTCCACGGGCCCGAGTGCGCGCTGCGCAGGTCGGGGATGCACCGTGCGCGAGCGCAAACCAATGTGCTTCAAGGCACGCCCACGCGCAGCGCAGCCGCGTGTTTCATCAAGCCTGGCCTCCCGCTCCACAGCACCGCATTGGGTCATGCAGCTGTACGCACATTGGCCCGGGTATTGCTTGAAGACATGCATCTGAATGCAACACGCACAAGGAACACCATGGCAGCCTTCCCCCTCCCCGCACGCACTTCCAGCATGCCCACGCTGTCGTCCCCTGCACAGGCTCCATCGCGCGATGGGGGCATGTCGCTCGTCAATCTTGCGGCGCGCCAGCGCATGCTGTCGCAGCGCATGGTGCTGCAAACCGTGCTGGCCGCGCGCGGCAGCGACCTGCACCTGAAGGCCGCGCGCAGCTCGCTCACGCTGTTCACCGACAGCCAGGCCCGGCTGGTGGACACGCCCCGCCACCTCGATGCCGCCAGCGGCGAAATCATCCGCAAGGCCTACCACGGCCCCCAGGGTGTGGGCGCCACCATCGACGCGTTTGCCCAGCAGGTGGGCACGGCGCTGGACCTGGCCGAGCGCCAGAGCCCGCGCGTGGAAGACGCCCTGGCTAGGCTGGTCGAAACCACCGACGGGGTGCTCGACGCCCTCAACACGGCCACCACCGCGTTCGACCGGGTAAGCAAGGCGCAGTCCGAAACCCTGATGAAAGAGCTGGCCGGCATCGTGGCCTCGATCCAGACCGTGGCACGCGAGGCCAAGGTGGTCAGCTTCAACGCCCAGGTGATGGCAGCGCGTGCCGGGCAGCACGGGCGCGAGTTTGCGGTGGTGGCCAATGTGCTGTCAGGCATCACCAACGAAATTGACGGCCTGTCCCTGCAGGCGGTGTCATTGGCCGGACGCAGCCGCAACGCGGCC
>NZ_QAIM01000417.1:0-3894 GCF_003061035.1 Acidovorax sp. HMWF018 | reverse complement strand
CCCCCTACACTCAACGGCTATGGAAATCTGGATGCACCAGCTGCTCGAATGGCTGGCCCTGCCGCAATTCGGACTGAGCACAGTCTTTGTGGTGTCTTTTGTCTCGGCCACGCTGCTGCCGCTGGGCTCCGAGCCCGCCGTGTTTGGTCTGATCAAGCTCAACCCAGACCTGTTCTGGCCCGCCATCGTCGTGGCCACCCTCGGCAACACCCTGGGCGGCGGCGTGAGCTGGTGGATGGGCCTGGGTGCGCACAAGGCGGTGGACAAGGCGCGCGGCAATGCCACCGAGGTGCGGGCACTGAGCTGGCTCAAGCGCTTTGGCGCGCGGGCCTGCCTCTTGAGCTGGCTGCCGGTGGTGGGCGACCCGCTTTGCGCGGTGGCCGGCTGGCTAAAGCTGCCGTTCTGGCAGTGTCTGGCCTATATGGCCGTGGGCAAGTTCCTGCGCTACCTCGTGATGACGAGCGTGCTGCTGTACTTCATGCCCGGCCACCTGGCCCCGTAGCGGTCCGCCGGTGCCACCGGGGTCAGTGTGGCAGCAGACGGTTCCAGTTCACGGGCGCCGTGGTGTCCACGTGCAGCGTGATGGCCTCTTCGTGAGGCTGCAGGGGGTGGGCTCGGGCCCACTGGGCGTCCAGCACCGCCACGTCCGCCTCTGACGCACCGCCTCCGGCCAGCGCGCGCTGGCGTACACGCTCGCGCAGCACCGGAAGGGGGGCCTCGAACGACAGAATGTGGCAGGTCACTTGCGCGGCAGCGGCCAGCTCCAGGAAAAGTGCGCGGGCATCCCGGTCCAGCAAGGTGGCATCAACAATCACGCAGTAGCCTGCCGCCAGCACCTCGCGCGCCACTTGCGCCAGCCGCTGATGCGTGCGCAGTGTGGCCTCTTCGGTATAGATGCCGCCCGGTATTCCGTCGCTGGCAGCATTGGGCGCCAGGCCAAACAGGCGCTTGCGCTCCACATCGGCCCGCACACGCAGCATGCCACGCTGGCACGCCAAGGCCAGCGCATGGGTGCTCTTGCCCGCGCCCGAAAAGCCATGGGCCAGCCACAAGGTGGCAGGGCACGCCGTGGGCCAGCGTGCAGGCCGTTGTCCTGCAAAGCCCGCCGCCAGCTCCAGATACCCCTCCACGGTTTGCGCAGCGTGCCCGCTGCCACTACCGCCACCGGTGGGGTCCATCCGCAGGGCTGCAACCCGCGCCCGCACCAGGGCACGGTAACAGCCGTAGTAACGCAACACCGCCAGGCCTGCGTAGTCCCCGGTGTGTTCGAGCCACCGGTTCAAGAACCGCCAGGCCAGATCCGCCCGACCATGGGCCGCGAGGTCCATCACCACAAAGGCGATGTCAGCCACGCAGTCGATCCAGCGCAAGGCGGGGCTGAACTCCAAGGCGTCGAACAGCTGGGCCACGCCATCGATGAGCGCAATGTTGGCCAGGTGCAAATCGCCATGGCACTCGCGCACCCGACCGGCTGCCCGGCGCGCCTCGAACGTGGGGGCCAGGGCTTGCCCCTCAACCTGGCACCAGCTGCTCACCTGCGCCAGCAATGGCCCCTGACCAGGCAGTGCGCCTGCCACGGAGGGGAGCAGAGCCGCCAGGCAGTCACCCACCGGCGCTTGCACCGCCGCCGCTGTGCCCCAGGTGGTGGTGCCTGCGGCGACGGCGGCCGTGGCATGAAACTGCGCCACATGGCTCGCCAGCTGGTCGATCTGCGCAGGCGACACACGATGTGCGTCCAATGCGGTAGCGAGCAGTGCCTCCTGGGCAAAACGCCGCATCCACACAGCGGGCTCGGCGCCTGGTGGAGCGCCTTGCCAGGGCACCACCCGCAGCGTGGCCGAAGCATCTTTTGCCGCATCGCTCACCAAGCCGACAACGCCCAGGTAAAGGCCCGGCGCCGTCCGGCGGTTGATGCGCAGCTCTTCCTCGCAGGCCGCATGCCGCAGCGCCCGCGTGCTGAAGTCCAGAAAATCCAGCTGCAGTGGCTTTTTGAACTTGTAGGCAAAGTCACCGGCCAGCAGCACCCACGAGATGTGGGTTTCTATACATTCCACGGGCTCCATCGGGTCTACCGGATGCGGGAAAGCCTGTGGTTGCTGCTGCAGCATGCGCACGCGCTGCTGGGCAGTGGCGAATTCGGCCGACAGGTCAACGGATGGGGACATGGAACGGACGCGGGGCATGGGCTTCTGCACCCACGCGCAGGCGCAGCACGGTGCGATGCCACCCAACGCGCAGGTGGGAGCAGACCCTCAGTGTGGGCACCGCAAGCCGCTTGTCAACCCGACCAACACAAACGATAGCCGGCACACCGCCAGCCGATGGCCAGAAACTACAAGAAAGCGTGGCCGCTGGGGATCGACAGGTCCGACAGCTGAGAGTCGCCTTTGGCAATGGGCTCCTCGACCACCACTTGGTTGCGCCCGCCCTCCTTGGCCATGTACATGGCAGTATCCGCCCGCGAGAAGAACTCCAGCACCGACTCGCCCAGCACATACTGGGTCACACCGATGGACACCGTCACGCGGCCTTTGAGCAGGCCCGTCCAGGCGTGCGACTCGACCTGGGCCCGAATGCGTTCGCAGGTGTTGAGCGAGGGCAACAACGAAGTCGCCGGGAAGATCAGCAAGAACTCCTCGCCACCGTAGCGCCCAAACACGTCGCCCCCGCGCACGCCCTGCTGCGCAATGCGCGCAAAGGTGCGCAACACCTCGTCGCCCCCCAGGTGACCCAGCTCGTCGTTGATGCGTTTGAAATGGTCAATGTCCAGCACGGCCAGGCACAGCGGAATCCCGCTTTCGTCGGCCAGCTGCTTTTGCTCTTCAAGCGCCGCCAAGATGTAGCGGCGGTTGAAACAGCCCAGCAAAGTGTCGCGCTGCGCATCTTCCTGGATGTTCTTGATCTTGCGGCTGGCCTGGTAGAGGCTGCGGTACAGCCGCTGCACGCGGCCCATGAGCACGATGAACGCAGGTACCGATACAGCCAGCGCCAGCAGGTGCATCAGCTCCAGCCGCAGCAGGGCGTCGTTGCCCTGCTCTGCGTAGTGCGCGGCTGCCACTGCCGCATAAGCGCACAACACCCCGGCCGTCAGCACCAGCAACGTGCGCCGGGGTACGGTAAAGATGCCGTAAGCCACTGCCACAAACATGAAGGGGGCCAACAGAATCTGCGTGACAGGCTCCAGGTAGAACAACCCCAGCATGCCGCAGATGGAAGCCACCACGATGCCCAGCTTGAGATGGCGCAGCCGCAGTTTGTGGTGCAGGCCCAAACGGAACAAGGCACCAAACACCGCGAAGCCCGCCGTCGTCAGACCGGCCAGCACCCACAGCACCTGGACCCCCACCACGCCCAACGCATAGAACCCCAGCAGGGCCAGGGCGTACAGGCCAATGAGCCCCGCCACAGCCCACCACTTGGACTGCGCACTGCGCTCTCCCCGGGGGCCAAAGCCATCCAGCGCGCGCCGTCCAGGTCGCACGGCGACTGAAGACGAATCGTCGAACTCCAGCACGGCATCGGTCAACGGGAAGGCATCCGTCGCCGAAAACAGGTTTTTGCGTCCAAAAAGCATGTGGTGGCGGGCTCTGGCCTGGATATGTGGGTGGGCGGTGCAGCAACACACGCGCAGCACCCGTCAGACAAATCGCAGGATCTTACGCGTGGCTGACAGAATCGAACTGCGCGTTTTCCAGTAGCCCAGGCGACAGGGACCGCCCCCGGCGATTCAGGCCACCGCCATCCGCTGACGCGTCCACCAGCCCTCCACGGTGTACACCAGCAGCGCGGCCCAGATCAAAACAAAACCCACCAGCCGCGCGGGCTGAAAGGCCTCGTGGTACACCCACAACCCCAGCGCAAACTGGAGGCTGGGCGAGATGTATTGCAGGATGC
>NZ_QAIM01000042.1:4884-15354 GCF_003061035.1 Acidovorax sp. HMWF018 | reverse complement strand
GGTCTGGGTTGCGTCAGTTTCTGAGCACGGCGCCCGACGCAAAGGGCAGTTGAATTGACATCCGAGCAAAGACGGCAGTTCCTGCGCAACGCAGCCCTGGCTGCCTCCGTCGCCACACTCCCCCGCTGGGCCTGGAGCAATCCGCCCGCGCTGCAAAACAACCCCTTTGCCCTCGGCGTCGCCAGCGGCGACCCGGCGCCTGATGGCGTGGTGCTCTGGACACGGCTGGCGCTGACCGACCCTGCGCAGATACAAATCGCCCACACCGTGCGGTGGGAGGTGGCGCACGACGCTGGGTTTGCCCAGATCGTGCAAAAGGGCGAGGCCACTGCGCTGCCCGCGCTGGGCTACAGCGTGCATGTGGAGCTGCAAGGCCTGCAACCCGCACGCTGGTACCACTACCGCTTCATGCTGGGCGACGCGGTGAGCGCCACGGGCCGCACGCGCACCGCGCCTGCGGCGGGCGACATGCCCGGGGCGCTGCGGGTGGCATTTGCCTCGTGCCAGCGCTGGGAGCATGGGCACTACGCGGCCTGGCGCCATCTGGCCGCTGACCAGCCAGACCTGGTGCTGTTCCTGGGCGACTACATCTACGAATACGCCACACCCAAAACCACCACCGATCTGGCCCGCACCCACGGCCTGCGCCACGCCACCACGCTGGCCGACTACCGCGACCGCTACGCACTGCACAAGAGCGACCCGGCCCTGCAGCTGGCCCACGCCACCTGCCCCTGGGCCGTGACCTGGGACGACCACGAGGTGCAAAACGACTATGCCGCCGAGGCAAGCCGTGGCGAGAGCCCGGGCAGCGCCGCCTTTCTGGCCCAGCGCAGTGCGGCCTGGCAGGCGTTTTACGAAAACATGCCGCTGCGCACGACCAGCCTCCGGGGCCCCGCGTCCGCCGCCGGCTGGGACACGCTACAGATCTACCGCCGCCTGCGCTGGGGCCGACTGGCGCACATCCACCTGCTCGACAGCCGCCAGTACCGCAGCTGGCAGGCCTGCCGCACGCCCGAGGCCAGCAGCGCACCCGCCGTGCGCCCCGCCGACTGCGCCGAGCTGGCCCAGCCACAGCGCAGCCTGCTGGGCAGCGCGCAAGAGCGCTGGCTGGACGCGGGCCTGGCCGCCGACACAGCCAGCGCACAGGCCACACGCTGGAGCGTGATCGCACAGCAGACGCTGTTCTCGCCGCGCCACTACCCCTCTGGCACTGTGCCCACAGACGCCTGGGACGGCTACCCCGCTGCACGCCAGCGCCTGCTGCAATCCGTGGCCCGGCACACGCCGCGCAACACGGTGCTGCTGGGCGGAGACATCCACCAGAACTACGTCTGCCGCGTGCATGCCGATGCCGCTCGCGCCGACTCGGCCGTGGTGGCCAGCGAGTTCTGTGGCACGTCCATCAGTTCGCGGTCGGGCACCACGCAGGCCAAAGTAGACGCCATCGTCCGCCACAACCCGCATGTGCTGCTGGCACGCTGCGACCAGCGCGGCTACGGCCTGGCCGACATCACCCCCACGCGCTGGTCCACCACGCTGCGTGTGGTGGACGACCCGCTGCGCGCTGACAGCGGCGCATCCACGCTCGCCCGGTTTGTGGTGGAAGACGGCCGCGCAGGGCCCCAGGCGGCCTGAGGCGACCTGGGAAGGCGTGACCCGACCCGCCGGGCAGGCAAGCCCCTGGTCGTTGCGCCTTGCCAGGGCCCCGGGATGGCCTGTGAACCGCCGCTGACGGTCGGTAACAACTACCTTTTTGATAGCTGCTCAGGCATATTGCACTAGCGCTACCGCCGCAAAACTCCTTCAATCGGTGCACAAACCCCAGGGGCAGCCTCCTGCACGCCCTCGCAAGCTGCAGCAAGGCCCCTTACCATGGCCGCTTCGCTGCTTGCACCCACAGGAGACCCGCATGTCACCCACTGCCCTGCCTGCCACGTCGCACCTGCGCCGCCCGTTCACTCGCAACCTGCTGGCCCCTACGGCCCTCGCCACCCTGATGGCCCTGGCAGGTTGCGCCGGTGCGCCATCCCAGTTCGCCTACACCGTGCCCGCGCAGCCTGAAGGCTCGTCCGGCTACACCGAAAAACCGGGCTGGGCCACGGAGAAGTTTGCCGTGGCCGCTGCCAACCCGCTGGCCACCGATGCGGGTTACCAGATCCTCAAGGCCGGCGGCTCGGCCGTCGATGCGGCCATTGCCGTGCAGATGGTGCTGACGCTGGTGGAGCCCCAATCCAGCGGCATCGGCGGCGGCGCCTTCCTCCTGCACAGCAACGGCAAGCTGGTGGAGGCCTACGATGGCCGCGAAACCGCGCCTGCTGCCGCCGATGAAAAACTCTTCCTGGGTGCCGACGGCAAGCCCGTGCCCTTCTACGACGGTGTGGTGGGCGGCCGCTCGGTGGGTGTGCCCGGCACCGTTCGCATGCTGGAGATGGCGCACAAGCAGCACGGCAAGCTGCCCTGGGCCACGCTGTTCCAGCCCGCCATCACGCTGGCCGAGGGCGGCTTCAAGGTCAGCGCTCGGCTCAACACGCTGGTCAAGGCCGACGCCCACCTCAAGAAGGACCCCGTGGCCGCCGCCTATTTCTACAAGGCCGACGGCGACGCGCGCGATGTGGGCGTGAACCTGCGCAACCCCGAGCTGGCCGCCGTGCTGCGCAAGATTGCCGCTGAAGGCAGCAAGGCCCTGCACGAAGGCGAGGTCGCCCAGGCCATCGTGGACAAGGTGCAAAAGCACCCCACCAACCCCGGCAAGCTCAGCCTGGCCGACCTGGCTGGCTACCAGCCCAAGAAGCGCGAGGCGCTGTGCCACGACTACCAGGTGGCCAGCAAGGACTACCGCGTGTGCGGCTTTCCACCGCCCAGCTCCGGAGCCATCGCCATCGGGCAGATCCTGGGCATCCTGAAAAACACCGACGCCGCCGCCAAGCCCCTGCAGGACGGCCTGCCCAGCGCGGACTGGCTGCACCTCTACACCGAGGCCGCCCGCCTGGCCTTTGCCGACCGCGCCCAGTTCGTGGCCGACCCCGCCTTTGTGCAGCCCCCCGCCGGCAGCTGGACCAGCCTGCTCGCGCCCGCCTACCTGGCCGAGCGCGCCAAGCTCATCGGCACCCAGAGCATGAAGGTCGCCCAGCCCGGCAATCCCGGCGCCGTCAAGACGGGCTTTGCGCCCATGCCCGACCAGCCTGAATACGGCACCAGCCACATCAGCATCGTCGATGCCTTCGGCAACGCGGTCGCCATGACGACCACCATCGAAGACCAGTTTGGCGCGCGGCAGATGGTGAAAGGCTTCCTGCTCAACAACGAACTCACCGACTTCAGCTTTGCCCCCACCGACGCCCAAGGCCAGCCCATTGCCAACCGCGTGCAGCCCGGCAAACGCCCGCGCTCGTCCATGGCACCCACGCTGGTGTTCGACAAGGCCACCGGCGAGCTCTTGATGAGTGGCGGCAGCCCCGGCGGCGCGGCCATCATCCACTACACGGCCAAGACACTCTACGGCGTGCTCAACTGGGGCCTGATGCCCCAGCAAGCCATCAACCTGCCCAACTTCGGCTCGATGAACGGACCGACGCTGCTGGAAGAAAAACGCTTCCCACCCGCCACCGTCGAGGCCCTGCGCGCCCGGGGTGCCGAGGTGCGCGAGATGAACATGACCAGCGGCCTGCAAGCCATCACACGCGGCCAGGCGCATGGCAAGAAGCTGTGGATGGGCGGGGCCGATCCACGCCGCGAGGGCGTGGTGATGGGCGACTGAAAGCCTGCCCTGAGCGGCCCAACACGGGGCTGCGCGCCGAGTGTGCGGCCGCCTGGGCGGACATGGCGCGCGCCAAGGACGGACCCCGCTACAGTCTTGCCCCATGGATCTCCGAAGCCTGCGCTACTTCATCGCCGTGGTCGAAGCCGGCAGCCTCTCGCGCGCGGCGGGCAGCCTCTACATAGCGCAGCCCGCCCTCACCGCCCAGATCAAGAAGCTGGAGTCCGAACTGGGCGCGCAGCTGCTGGAACGCTCGCACGCGGGCGTCACGCCCACGCAGGCTGGCGTGCAGCTCTACCAGGACGCCCGGCGGCTTTTGAGCGACGCCTCGGCCATGCGGGAGCGCATCCAGCGCCTGCCGCAGGGGCCGGAGGGATCGGTCACGATTGCCGTGCCGTTTCTGCTGTCATCGCTGCTCATGGGCCCGTTGCTGGCGCACCTGAAGGACACGCACCCGCGCATTCGGGTGTTCGTGCTCGACGACCTCAGCCTCATGGTCAGGAAAGCCATGCTGGACCGGCGTGCGGACATCGGCGTTCTGGTCGACGCCGCGCAGGTGGAGGGCCTGCACTGCCGTCCCCTGGTGCGCGAGGCCATGTACTTTTGCGGGCACGACCCCGGCGGCACGGTGCGTGCGCTGCTGCGGCCAGTGCCTGACGCAGCAGCCACGGCCAAAGCGCCTGCTGCGCGCCGGGCTGGCGCGCGTGCCACGGCAGCGCGCGCCGCCAGCCCCACCATGCGCCCCACCATCGACTTTGCCGATGCGGCCGCACAGCCCCTGGTGCTGCAGTCGCGCCGCTACACCATCCGCCAGCGGGTCGAAGAAGCCGCCGCCGCGCGCGGTGTGGCCCTGAACATCGCCCACGAACACGACTCCGCGCGGGTGATCCGCTCGCTGTATGCGTGCGGGGGCGGCTTCACATTCACCCCTGCCTGCGCTCTGGGGGATGCCCCTGCCTCCAGCGCCGACTGGATGGTGGCCCGCGTGGTCAACCCCGAGATGACGCGCAGCTACACCCTGGCCACCGCTGCGGACCACGACGTGGACGGGGTGATGCAGGTGGTGATGGACGCGCTGGAGGCCGTGGTGCAGAAGCTGGTGGCATCGGGCAGGTGGGAGGCCGCAGTGTGACCCGAGTGACCGCAGTGACATTGCTCGAATCCGCGCAGTACCAGGACGACGCCGCAGCCACGTTTGCCGCGGTGGCTGCCCAGGTGGCTGCAATCGTGCCGCAGGCGCGCATCGAACACATCGGCGCCTCGTCCATTCCCGGCGCAGTCTCCAAGGGTGACCTCGATATCTGCGTGCTGGTGCCGCCGCAAGACCATGCACAGGGCGTGGCAGCGCTCGAGGCCGCAGGCTGCAGCGCCAAGGCCGACACACTGCGCGCGCCTGATCTGTGCATGCTGCTGTGGCCCGGCGCCACGATGGACGTTGCACTGCAGGTGGTGGCCTGCGGCTCGCCGTTCGGATGCTTTCTGCACTTTCGCGATGCCTTGCGCGCCGACCCCGCCCTGGTGGCAGAGTACAACTGGCTCAAGCAGCGATTCGCATCCGAGGGGATGGACCGCTACCGCGAGGAGAAGGCCCGCTTCATCGCGCAGGTGCTGCAGGCGGCGGGCAAGCCCCTGGCTGCCGACTGATCACATTCCCATAAAGGCTCTAACGATTCCGCTTCAGGAGACACCGCCATGGCATCCAAAACCATTTCATCGTCCCAACCCGCCTCCACCCTCATCGACCAGCGCATCGCAGACCTGACCGATTGGCGCGGCCCGGTGCTGGCACGCATGCGTGCGCTCATCCATGAGGCCGCCCCCGGCGTGGTGGAAGAGTGGAAGTGGATGGGAACTCCCGTATGGTCACTGGGCGGCATCCTCTGCACCGGCGAGAGCTACAAGGCCGCAGTGAAGCTCACCTTTTTGAAGGGCGCCTCGCTGCCGGACCCGGCGCGGCTGTTCAACGCCAGCCTGGATGGCAATGCGCGGCGCGCCATTGACATCCACGAGGGCGACGTGGTGGATGCAGAGGCGTTCAAGTCGCTCATCCGCGCGGCAGTGGCACTCAACGCCGCCAAGCCGGCCAGATCCTCCGCAAAAAAGCCCGCCACCCGCACGAAGGCGGCATAACACGGTCGCAGCCGCACACGCAGTGTGTGCGGAAGGACGCTATGGCAAGGGCATCAATTTCAGTGATGCCTGCCCATCAGCAATCGGTATTTCCCTGATACCCCGTCTTCTGGAACAGTGACCCCATGCCCCGCGCTCGACGGGGCCGGTGTTTCAGGAGACAGCCATTACCACCTCGCCCCCCATTTCCCCGCGCGTGGTCGCCAACGTCGGCGCCCTCGTGGCGCGCAGCGCCCGTGCCCATGCCCGCCGCATGGCGGTCAAGAGCCCCGCACGCAGCATCACCTATGCCGATCTGGAGCAGCGCACCAACCGCCTGGCCAACGCCTTGCTCGGCCTGGGCCTGCAGCGCGGTGACCGCGTGGGCATCTACCTGCCCAACTGTGTCGAGGTCGTCGAGATCGAGATCGCCTGCTACAAGGCCGGGCTGATCAAGGCGCCATTCAACGCCCGACTCTCGCCCACCGAGGTCGGCGCCATTGCCGCCAACAGCGGTGCGGCGCTGATCGTGACCACCGCCGAGCGCGCCGAGACCATCGGCCCGCATGTGGCGCAATGCATGCCCGGCGCCATGCCCCGGCTGCTGCTGACCGACGATGCGGGCCCCGCAGGGTATGAAGCGGCACTGGCCCAGGCCAGCGCCACGTTCACCCCGGTGGTCGTGTGCGAGGACGAAGTCGCCGTGCTGCACTACACCTCCGGCTCTTCGGGTGTGCTCAAGGCGGCCATGCAGACCTTCGGCAACCGCCTTGCGCAGCTGCGCAAGTTCCTCACGCGTTCGGACGGGCAGCAGCCCGGCCACATCCTGGGGCTGGTGGGCCCGATCACCCACGCATCGGGCATGCAGATGGTGCCGGCGCTGTGCCAGGGGGTCACCATCCGCCTGTTCAACGGCTTCGAGCCCCCACGCTTCATCGCCGACATGCGGACCGACCGCGTGACCCACACCTTCATGGTGCCCACCATGATCAACATGCTGCTGACCGAGCTGGAGGGCCAGTACCGCCCCCTGCCCGACCTGCTGCGCCTGGGCTACGGCGCCGCCCCGATGGCGCCCGCGCGCATCCTGCAGGCCATGGACGTGTTCGGGCCCATCCTGCAGCAAGGCTACGGCGCGGGCGAGACGACCTCGGGCGTGTGTGGCCTGTCGGTGGAGGACCATCTGTTTGCCCGCGCTGCGCGGCCTGAGCGCCTGGCATCGTGCGGACGCCCGTTTCTGGAATGTGATGTGCAGATCCTGGGCGACGACGGCCTGCCCGTGGCCACCGGCGAGATCGGCGAGATCGTGGTGCGTGGCGACGACATCTTTGCGGGCTACTGGCGCGCCCCCGAGCTGACGGCCGAGGTGCTGAAGGACGGCGCGTACCACACGGGCGACCTGGCCCGCATGGATGACGAGGGCTACGTCTACATCGTGGACCGCAAGAAAGACATGGTGATCAGCGGCGGCTTCAACGTGTACCCATCGGAGGTCGAGGCCGTGCTGTACCAGCACGATGCCATTGCGGACGCCTGCGTGTTCGCCGTGCCCGATGACAAGTGGGGCGAGGCCGTGGCCGCGCACGTGGTGCTCAAGCCCGGCCGCGCGGCCGGCGCCGACACCACCGCTGCGATCGACGCGTTCTGCGCCCAGCACCTGGGCGGGTTCAAGCGGCCACGGCGCATTGAGTTCGTCACCACCCTGCCCAAGAACCCCAACGGCAAGGTGATGCGCCGTGCCGTGCAGGCCCCGTACTGGGAGGGGCGTGGGCGGATGGTGAATTAGGTACATCCCCCTGAGGCGCTGCGCGCCTTCCCCCTTCTCTCGCATCGCTTCGCGCTGCGGGAAGGGGGACGACGCCATCGCTGCGGGGCGGCCCTTGCTCGGCGTCTCTCGCCTGGGCCTGCGCCAGTTTCCAGAGCCCGCTGTCACAGCCAACGACAAGGAATCCTGACATGAACAACGACATCACATCCCCCCTCCCAGCGCCGCTGTTCCCCGGCATGCCTTTTGAAGGCTCGCCACAGGCGGCCGAGCTGATTGCGCGCATCAACGAGTTTCTGTATGGCGAGCTGGCGGCGCTGGCGCGCGAGCATGGCATCGACCACGAGAACGCGCCCGACAAGGCCTTGCTGCAGCAGGTGTGGAAGCGCTCGCACGCGCTGGGGTTTTACGGCATGACGCTACCGCAGAAGATGGGCGGCCTGGGCTTGTCCACGCTGGACCATGTGCTGGTCAAGGAAGCCATCTACGCCAGCGGCTCGCCATTCGCCCCCCATGTGTTTGGCGAGCTGAGTGGCCCGCCACGCGTGGGCGCGCTGGCGCGCATGGCCACGCCGCACCAGATGCAGCAGTTCATCCTGCCGGTGGCGCGTGCCGAAATGGCCATCTGCTTCGCGCTGACCGAGGCCGAGGCCGGATCGGACGCTGGCAACGTGCAGACGCGCGCCGTGCGCGATGGCGACGACTACGTCATCACGGGTGCCAAGCGCTTCATCTCGGGCTCGCCGTTTGCCGACTACGCAGTGCTGATGGCGTCCACCGCCACACACGACGACCCCGATCCGAAAAAGCGCGAGGTCACGGCCTTCTTTGTGGACCTGCATGCGCCCGGGGTGCGCGTGGAGTCGGGCTACAAGACCATGGCGGGGCAGACGAGCACGGGCAACATCGTGCTGGAGGGCACGCGCGTACCCGCCGCCAACCTGATCGGTGAGGCCGGGCGCGGCCTGGCGTTGGCGCTGGGCCGCATCAGCGTGAACCGGCTGCTGCACTGCCCCGCCATGCTGGGCCTGGCGCAGGTGGCCCTGCGCGATGCGCGCGACTACGCGCAGCAGCGCCACCAGTTCGGCCGCACCATCGGGCAGTTCCAGGCCATCCAGCACATCCTGGCCGATATGGCGACCGACTGGGCTGCCGCACGCGGGCTGATGCTGGCCACAGCCCGCGCGATTGATGCAGGCGCCGAGCCCCGCGCCGAGTCGTCCATGGCCAAGCTGTTCTGCTCGGAGGCTGCCTTTCGCATCGCCGACCGCGCGGTGCAGATCCACGGCGGCGAGGGCATCGTGCAGGGCCGGCGCGTGGAGTTCCTGTTCCGCATGCTGCGCATGTACCGCGTGCTCACCGGCACGAGCGAGATCCAGCGCAACACCATCGCGAAAGAACTCATGGCATCCCCCTGAGCGGCTGCGCCGCCCACAACGCGCCAAAACAACACTCACAGAAAATGACACGGAGACAAGACAAGACATGACCAATCAACCCATCCCCCACCTGCGCCGCCGCGTACTGCTCGCTGCAGGCCTGCTGCCACTGCTGGCCAGTACATCCATCATGGCCGCCGAGCCGTGGCCCGCTCGCCCCATCAAATGGGTGGTGCCCTACCTCGCCGGCACGGGCCCGGACACCACGGCCCGCATCGTGGCCGAAGCGGTGTCGAAGGAGCTGGGCCAGCCCGTGGTCATCGAAAACAAGGGCGGCGCAGGCGGCAACCTGGGTGCGCGCCAGGCGGCCAAGGCGGCGCCGGACGGCTACACCTGGGTCTACGCCGGCTCGCCCATGGCGGCCAGCATGCGCATGTACAAGCAGCCGGGCTACGACGCACTCAAGGACTTTCGCCATGTGATCGGTCTGACGAGTTCGGACACGGTGGTCATCGTCAACGCGCAAAGCGACATCCGCAGCCTGGCCGACCTGCTGGCGCGCCTGCGAGCGCAGCCCGGCAAGCTGGACTACGCGTCGGGCGGTGTCGGCACGCCCTCGCACCTGGGGGTGGAGATGGTGCTCAGCGTCAGCCAGGCGCAGGCCACGCATGTGCCGTACAAGGGCGCTTCGGAAATCGTCAACGCGGTGCTGGGCCAGCAGGTGGCCTTTGGCGCACCCATCACCGCGGTGGCGTACTCGAACATCGTGGCTGGCAAGCTGCGCGCACTGGCCGTGACCGGGCCCGCGCGCAATCCCAAGCTGCCCAGTGTGCCCACGCTGGCCGAGGCGGGCCTGCCCGGGGTGGAGCTGACCTCGTGGGGCGGCGTCTCCGTGCCCACCGGCACGCCCGATGCCATCGTGTCCCGCGTGCGCGCCGCGTTCGAAGCCGCCTTGCGCCAGCCCGCTGTGGTGACCGCGCTCGAAGAACAAGGCGGCATGGTCAACCCGCAAGACGGCGAGACCTTCACACGGGCCTTCGGCAAGGAAATCGGCTTCACCGAGGCCATGATGAAACGCATCAGGCTGGAGCCGATGTGATGGCGCGAAGGGGTGAACGCGCCCACGTGCCCGGCCCTACCCGTCTATACCAGGCAACGCATCACTTCAATTTTGATAGCTGCCAGCGCATATAAATTGTGCGCTTGAGGCCTTTTTCATCTCAAAAAGGTTCCAAACCCCCATGCGAAACCTCCCAACGCTCGCGACACTCGCCTTGCCACTCCTGCTAGGCCTGGCACCTGCAACCCTGGCCCAGGTGGCCGATGTCCGGCAGGACGCAACCGCCGCCACGCGTGCGCGCCAGGCCGCATCCCTGGGCACACTGGACGTGAACGCGCCCGCCAGCTTCGAGGACGCGAGCCGCGGCCTCATCGCCAGCCCCAGCGGCCAGGTGCGC
>NZ_QAIM01000042.1:0-4874 GCF_003061035.1 Acidovorax sp. HMWF018 | reverse complement strand
TTGATGCGCTGCAGTTTGCACAGGGCGAGGCCCCCGCAACCGTGCACCCCAGCCTGTGGCGCCATGCGCGCCTGAACCAGACGCCCGGCCTGTACCAGGTGCGTGAGGGCATCTGGCAGCTGCGCGGGTTCGACCTGGCCAACCTCACCCTCATCCAGGGCCGCACGGGCTGGATCGTGGTGGACCCGCTCACCACGCAGGAGACGGCGGCCGCCGCCCTCGCCTTCGCGCGCCAGCACCTGGGCGCGCAGCCGGTGTCGGGCCTGGTGTTCACGCACAGCCATGTGGACCACTTCGGCGGCGCATTGGGCGTGCTGACCGCGCAGGACGCCAAGGCACGCAGCGTGCCCGTCGTGGCGCCGGTGGGCTTCATGGAGGAGGCGACCAGCGAGAACCTGCTGCTCGGCCCCGCCATGTCGCGCCGCGCGGGCTTCATGTATGGCAGCCAGTTGCCACGCGATGCGCGCGGCGTGGTGGACAACGGCCTGGGCATGGCCGTGGCGGTCGGGCGCATTGGCATCCTGCCGCCCACCGTGCTCATCGACCAGCCCACGCAGGCGCTCGACATTGATGGCGTGCGCTTCGTGTTCCACAACGTGCCAGGCTCCGAAGCCCCGGCCGAGATGGTGTTCGAGCTGCCCGACCTGCGCGCGTTCGGTGCGGCAGAACTGGTCTCGCAGACACTGCACAACCTCTACACCCTGCGCGGCGCCAAGGTGCGCGACGCGCTGGCGTGGTCGCGCTACATCGACGGCGCCAGTGCGCACGCACGCCGTGCAGATGTGGTCTTCCTGCAGCACGGCTGGCCCGTGTGGGGCCGCGAGCGCATCGACACCTTCTTGACCACGCAGCGCGACACCTACCGCTACCTGCACGACCAGACGGTGCGCCTGCTCAACGCCGGGCTGACACCTGGCGAGATCGCCGAGGCCGTGCAACTGCCCTCCACGCTGGCGGCGCAGTGGGCATCGCGCGGGTACTACGGCACCGTCAAACACAACGTGCGCGCGGTGGCGCAGTTCTACCTGGGCTGGTTCGACGCGCACCCGGCCACGCTCGACCCGCTGCCGCCCGTGGAGGCGGCACGCCGCTATGTGGCCCTGGCGGGCGGTGCAGACGCTGCGGTGGCCGCCGCGCGCCAGGCCTTTGACGCGGGCGACTACCGCTGGGCGGCCGAGCTGCTACGCCATGTGCTGCTGGCGGACAGCAACAGCGCAGCGGCCAAAGACCTGATGGCGCGCAGCTTTGAGCAGATGGGCTACGCCGCTGAATCCGCGCCCTGGCGCAACTTCTACCTGACCGGCGCGCAGGAACTGCGGCATGGCACTGCACCGCGCAACGCTTCAGGCCCGCGCGCTGCGGTGGCCGACATGCTCATGCAGACCCCCATCCCGCAGTTCTTTGATGCAATGGCCGCCTCGCTCAACGGCCCGCGCGCGGACGGCGTGCGCCTGGCCGTGGCACTGCGCTTTACCGACGCCGAAGAAAACCATGGTCTGTGGATTGAGAACGCGGTGCTGCACCACCGCCCGGGCACACCACCCTGGCCCGCCGACGCCACGCTGCTGCTTACCAAACCCGCCTTCCTGCGCCTGATGAACGGCCAGGCCACACCGCAGGACCTGGCCGCCTCTGGCGCGCTGCGCATGGAAGGCGATGCGCAGGCCCTGCGGCAGCTGATGGGCATGCTGGACAAGCCGGTGCGTGACTTTCCGATCATGACGCGGTAATTTGAATGAAACAGGCCGCTAGCGCTTATAGATAATTCGCTCAATGCTCCCAAATGAGGAGCGCAACACCAGAGCCATCCCTCGATGGCTGGCTCCTCGTCAGCCCGGTGGACCTGCAACACCGTCATCGGCCAGCGGGCTCAGTGCGGTGTCGATGCTGAAGCGATTCTTGCCCGCCTGCTTGGCCGCATACATCGCAGCATCGGCCTGGGCGAGCAGCGCATCGGCATCGGTGCCATGGCGCGGGTAGAGCGCCGCGCCCACGCTGGCCGAGATGTGGGCAACAGCCCCCTCCAGCACAAAAGGCTGCTCCATCGCAGACAGCACCTTGCCGGCCACAACCTCGCAGTGGTCTGCCCGCTCGATGGTGGCCAGCACGATGCCGAACTCGTCGCCGCCCAGGCGCGCCACGGTGTCTTCGGCGCGCACGCAGTCTTCCAGCCGCCGTGCCACCTGCTGCAGCAGCAGGTCGCCCGCTGCATGGCCCCACTGGTCGTTGACGGACTTGAACCCGTCCAGGTCCACATAGAGCACTGCGGCGTGCCGCCCGTGGCGCCGTGCCGTTTCGAGCACACGCGCCAGGCGGTCGTGGAACATCACGCGGTTGGACAGGCCCGTGAGCGCGTCGTGCAGCACATCGTGCGACAGGCGCATCTCCAGCTCCTTGCGCGCGCTGATGTCCTGCGTCACCACCACCAGAAAGTCCGGGTGACCCTGGGCGTCCTTGACGAGGCCCAGCGCTTCGTACACCCACAACAGGCCGCCGTCCTTGCGCCGGTAGGCCTTTTCCATCTCGGGGGAGAACACGGGCGAGTGCGCCACCAGGCGCCGCGCCAGAAAGCGGCGCAGGGCTTCACGCTCGCCCTCGTCGCTCAGCGCAAACAGGTCGCGCTGGCGCAGCTCCTCCAGCGAATAGCCCAGCATGCGGCAGAACTTGTCGTTGGCACGCAGGATGCGGCCTTCGGGCGTGATGTGGGCGATGCCGGTGGCCGCCTGGTGGAAGGTGGCGCGGAACAGGCCCTCGCTCGACGCCAGTGCATCGGCCACGGCCCGCTGGCGTGCCAGCACCACAATGAGCAGCGCGCCAAAACACAGCAGCGCCACACTGGCCCCCGCGGCGAGGGCGAGGTAGTCAACGCGCCGCTGCATCACCGGCGCCAGCACCTCGTCGGAGGTCGACCCCACCGTCACCATCAACGGGTAGCCCGCCATGCTGCGGTAGCTGAGGATGCGCGGCACACCGTCCACCGCGCCGTTCTCATCGATCAGTTCGCCTTCAGGGTCTTGCGCGCGGAGTTGAAACCAGGGCAGGCCCCGCGCATCGCCACCAAAGCTGATCTTGCCCCCTGCCTTGCGGCCGCGCACCACGCCGTCCAGCCCTGTCAGCTCCAGCAGCCCCTGTGCGCCCAGGTCGGCCTGGCGGTAAAAGTCGGTGAAGTTCGTCGGGTCCACCGACATCACCACCACACCACCAAAGCGGCCTCCCTCGCTCACGATGCGCAGCGCCATCGGAATGCGCCACTGCCCCGACACACGGCCCAGCACAGGCTCGCTCACAAACAGGTCATCGCGATCGCTGGCACGCAGCGCCTTGAAAAAGGCGCGGTCGCTGTAGTTGACGGCCCCGGTCTCCTGGCTGCTGCTGACGATGTCGCCCTGCTCGTTCACCACGCTGATGATGGTGAACATGGGCTCGCGGATCACCCCCCGCTCCACCCAGTCGCGCAGGTCGATGTCGGTGCCCTGCTGCAGGTACTGCTCGCGCACAAAGGCGGCGACCTGCTCGGCCGCCTTGAGGGTGCGGAACACCTGCTGCTCGAAGGCGATGGCCAGGTTGGCATTGGACTGCATGGCGGAGGCCACGGCCTGCTCGCGCTCGAACGCCACACGCTGCAGCGTGACCAGCCACAAGCCCGCCACGGCAACGATGCAGCCCAGCGCAATCGCCAGGCTCAGCGGCGTGACAAGGCGATAGCGGCGACGCGGGGCCCCGGCCTCAAGAAGGTCGTCCGCGTCCGGTGGCCGCGTGGTGTCATCTTTCTGGTGCATGCCCCTCCCAATGTAACGGGGCATGTGCGGCAAGTCGACAACAGGATGGCCACCAGCCGCGGCCCACGCAAATGGAACCCTACGCGAGCCGCGCCAGCACCTTGGGCAGGCTGGCCACCAGCATCGCCACGCCCGACAGGGTCAACATGCCCAGCACGATCTGCCGGAACCGCGCGTCGCTGATACCGTGGTACAGCCGCGCTCCCAGCAGCACGGGCACCAGCATGGCGGGCACCACGATGGCCAGCAGCGGCAGCGCCTCGCGGGTGACCAGACCGGTGGCCAGGTAGGTGATGAAGGTCACCAGCAGCATGGCCAGGTTGAAGTTCTGGATGATGGCGCGCTGCACGTCCTTGTCCAGACCGCGCAAGGTGCACCACAGGGTGGGCAGCACGCCGGTGAAGCCGCCCAGGCCGCCCATCACGCCGCCTGCCATGCCCACCAGCGCGTCGGCCACGCGCCCGCCGCGCGTGATGCGGGGCAACTGCTTGGCCATCAGCATCGCCGGGCACCACAGCACCAGCAGCGTGCCCAGGATGACCTTGAACGCGTCCATGTCCAGCCGGGGCAATACGGCCACGCCAATGGGGATGCCCACCAGGCCACCCAGCGCAAAGGGCAGCAGGCGCACCCGGTCAAACCCCCGGCGCACCGTGGCCGCCGCCACCAGCTGGCCGGTGAGCGCGCCGCACACCGCCAGCAGCGCGGCCAGGCGGGGCTCCAGCGTCCAGGCCCAGAACGACATGGCGACCATGCCAAAACCAAAACCCGACAGCCCCTGCACAAACCCGGCGGCCACTGCGCCCAGGGCCACGATCAACAGCACGGAATCCATGTCTCCCCCTCACTTGGTGTGAACGCGCGCGTGAGTGGGCTTCACGCCCCACGGAGCTCCACGCTCCTCACGCATCTGCGCGTTCGGCCGGTGAGTCCCTGAAGCGCAAGCCCTGCGCGCCCAGCCGCCATTGTGTGCGCTGGCGGCGGGGGCAGCACTGTGGCGGCGGATCGCAGGGCACGTTCAATACAGCGTGGCCTGCTGACGTGCGGGCAGTTCGCGGTCGTAGGCGGCGCCGTCAAATGCGCCCTGTGTGATGG
>NZ_QAIM01000416.1:817-4471 GCF_003061035.1 Acidovorax sp. HMWF018 | reverse complement strand
GCGCTGCCGCTGCCGGGCACCTGGCCCGCGCTGCGGTTTGCGGCCGGGGTGGCCAGTGCGCTGGTGTTCTTGAACGTCTCGGTGTGGTGCATGCTGCGGCTGGTGGCGCTGGGCCAGCCCGCGCTGGGCGGGTTGATCTTTTGTGGCCCGGGGCTGGGCATCGTGCTCACCGGCCTGTCGGCCAGTGCCATGGTGGCGCTGCAGTGGCCCGCTGCAGCGGGCTGGGCGGTGTTCGGACTGCTGAGCGTGGGGCTGTGCGCTGCCATCTGGCCCGTGCTGCGGGGTGTGGCGATGCCCGGGTCGGCCGCAGCCTCCGGCCCGGTGGTAGACGGCTCCACCCCCGGCCACGGGTTCTGGGCGCGCACGGGGCTCACGCTGGCCTATGGGCTCGCAGGGCTGGGCTACATCGTCACGGCCACCTTTTTGCCCGTGATTGCGCGCGCTGCCTTGCCTGCGGGGTCGCCTTGGCCCGACCTGTTCTGGCCGCTGTTTGGTGCTGGCGTGGCGCTGGGCGCGGCGTTGTCCACCCGCACCCCGGCCGCGTGGGACCGGCGCTGGCTGCTGATGGCTGCCTACGTGGTGCAGGCCGGGGCTATCGCGCTCAGCCTGGTGTGGCCGGGGCCTGCGGGCTTTGCGCTGGGCAGCCTGCTGTTGGGCTTGCCGTTCACTGCCATCACCTTTTATGCCCTGCAGGAGGCGCGGCGCGTGTGGCCTGCGGCGGGCGACAGTTTTCCGGGGCTGCTCACGGCGGCCTACGGCATCGGTCAGATCGTGGGCCCGCCCATGGTGGCATGGATGCTGCACCACGCGGCCACGCAGGGGCAGGGCTTTGTCTACGGGCTGGCTGTGGCCGCCGCAGCGCTCGGTGTGGGTGCGGTGCTATATGCCGCCATGGCCTGGCGCTGGCCCCTGGCGCCCCGCCTGGCAGCGCGCTGAGCGCACGCGAATGCAGGCGCCAATCAGTGCGTGGATGGTGCCAGCGGCAGCGCCAGCACAAAGCACGCGCCGCTGTCGCCGTCAGCACGGTCCTGGCAGTGCACGGTGCCGTTGTGGCGGCCGGCAATCGACCGCACCAGCGCCAGCCCCAGGCCCACGCCGCCCGCGCGCTCGCTGGCGCCCGGCAGTCGGTAGAAGGGCTCGAAGATGCGCTCGCGCTGGCCGGGTGGTACACCCGGGCCGTGGTCACACACATGCACCTCGGCGCGGCCCTGGCGGCGGTCCACCACCACGGTGATCTCGCCGGTGCTGTAGCGGCGTGCGTTTTCCAGCAGGTTGCGGATCGCCCGGCGCAGCAGCTTCGCCACGCCGCGCACCTCCAGCGAATCGGGGCTCGCGCTCACGTCCAGGTCGGCGTCCACGCGCGCACATTCCTCGGCGGCCAGGCCAATCAGGTCCACCAGTTCCACGGTGCCCACGTCGGCCTCGCGCGCGTCGAGCCGGCTGGCCAGGAGGATCTCGTCCACCAGCTGGTCCAGCTCGGCGATGTTGCGCAGGATTTCTTCGCGGAAGGCGGGGGAAGGCTGCTGGCCACCCATCAGCTCCAGCCCCATGCGGATACGGGTCAGGGGCGAGCGCAGCTCGTGCGAGGCATTGGCCAGCAGCGACTTGTGCGACTTGACCAGGGTTTCCACACGCTCTGCCGCTGCGTTGAACTGGCGCGCCAGATCGGCCACTTCGTCCTGGCCCTGCTCGGGCACCCGCACCGACAGGTCGCCCTCGCCAAATTTCTTCACGCTGCGCTGCAAGGCCTCCAGCCGCTGCGTGAGGCGGCGGATGATGGGGTACACGCCCACCGCCACCGCCAGACCCACGATGCCCAGCAGCCACAAGAAGCCGAAGGGCGGACGGGTCCAGAAAGCCGCCTCGTCCTGGCCGGGCCCCCCGGGCCGGCCGCCGTTGCGGCCCATGCGGGGCTGGCGGGGCGCCATCTGCAGGGTGAAGATCTGGCCGTTTTCCGCCTCGATGTGGAATTCCACCACCTCGCCCGGCTCGGACGGCTGGCGCGTGGCCATGCCGCGCAGCACCAGGTTGCCCGCCGGGTCGCGCACCGCCATCTCGCGCGAAGGCGGCACAAACGGCTGGTTGTTCTGGGCCTTTTGTTCCTCGGCAATGCGCCAGGCCCAGCCCACGGTGAGCGTCAGCACCGCCATGCCGCCGACCACGGCGAGCCAGATGCGCAGATAAAGGCGGCGGGAAAAAGGGTTGGTCAAGGACATGCGTACGGCGACAGCGCAGGCAGCGGGGCTGCGTCAGCGGTCAATCTTGCTGCTTGGCAAACACATAACCGACACCGCGCACCGTGAGGATGCGGCGCGGGTTCTTGGCGTCGGCCTCGATGGCCGCGCGGATGCGGCCCATGTGCACGTCGATGGAGCGGTCAAACGCCTCCAGCTCGCGGCCGCGCACGGCCTCCATGATCTGGTCGCGCGTGAGCACCCGGCCCGCGCGCTCGGCCAACGCCACCAGCAGGTCGAACTGGTACGAGGTGAGGTCCGCCAGCTGCCCCGCCACGGTCACGGTGCGCGCGTCGCGGTCGATCTCCAGCGTGCCAAAGCGCAGCACCTGGGTGGCGGCTGCCGCGCCGCCACCATCCGTGCGCCGGCGCAGGATGGCGCGGATGCGGGCCAGCAGCTCGCGGGGCTCAAAGGGCTTGGGCAGGTAATCGTCAGCACCCAGCTCGAGCCCGATGATGCGGTCCATGGGGTCGCCCTTGGCGGTGAGCATGAGCACCGGCACCTGCGCCGCGTTGCCCTGCAGCGAGCGAATGCGGCGGCACACTTCCAGTCCATCCATGTCGGGCAACATCAGGTCCAGGATCACCAGGTCGGGCAGCGGCCCGGCATCAGGGCCCTGCAGCTGCGCCAGGCCACTTTTGCCATCGGCACGGTGCGTGACCTGCAGGCCCGACTGGCCCAGATACTCGCCCACCATCTGCGCGAGGCGGGCGTCGTCTTCGATCATCAGCAGTTGGGAGCTCATGGGGGCAGTGTAGTAGCGAGGCTTTGAAACGGTCTTCATGGTCCGGCCCAGCCGTCTCCCCGTGTTGAAGCCCCCGTAAAGTTCCGGTAAACCGGGTGGCGAGAGGCTTCAGAAATTGCTATTGATTTGGTAGCTGTCTGGACATATGAATCAGGCGCCACCGACCTTCTGGATGCGCGATGCCAGCCACACCAGCACCAGCACCGGCAGCCCCAGCAGCGCCGTGGAGGTGAAGAACTGGGCGTACCCAAACGCATCCACATAGTCGCCCGAGAAGCCCGCCACGAACTTCGGCAGGAGCAGCATCATCGAGCTGAACAGCGCGTACTGCGTGGCCGAGTAGCTCACGTTGGTCAGGCTCGACAGGTAGGCGATGAACGCGGCCGATGCAATGCCGCTGGCCAGGTTGTCGGCAGACACCACGGCAATCAGCGCCGTCACGTCGTGCCCGTGGCCCGCCAGCCAGGCAAACAGCAGGTTGCTGGCGGCGCTCAGGATGGCGCCCAGCATCAGGATGCGCATCACGCCAAAGCGCATGGACAACACGCCGCCCACGAAGGCGCCAGCGAGCGTCATGATCACACCGTAGATCTTGGTCACGGCGGCCACTTCGTCCTTGGTGTAGCCCATGTCCACGTAGAACGGGTTGGCCATGATGCCCATCACCACATCGCT
>NZ_QAIM01000416.1:0-807 GCF_003061035.1 Acidovorax sp. HMWF018 | reverse complement strand
ATGCGGTACACGGCAATCAGCGCCAGGATGAGCGCCGCATGCCAGCCGTAGCGGCGCAGGAAGTCGGCAAACGGGGCCACCAGTGCGCCCTGGATCCACTCGGCAGCGTTCTTGGCGGGGGGCAGCGCCACGGGCGCAGGCTCACGCGAAAACAACACGGTGACCACGCCCACGGCCATCGACGCCGCCATGGCCAGATAGGCCGCCTGCCAGGCGCCGTTCTGGTACGCGGCGGCACCCAGGGCCACGGCCTGGCCGGCCGCGGGCGCGACCTCGGAGCGCGCGGCAATCCACAGCACACCGGCTCCGGCCCAGATCATCGCGAGGCGGTAACCCGTCTGGTACGACGCCGCCAGCGCGGCCTGGTGGTTGGCGTCGGCCGATTCGATGCGGAAGGCATCGAGCGCAATGTCCTGCGTGGCCGATCCCAACGCCACGGCCAGGGCGCACCATACGATGGGCCCGAGGGTCTGGCGCGGGTCGGCCAGCGCCATGCCGATGAGTCCCGCCACCACCACCAGCTGTGCCAGCAGCAGCCAGCTGCGCCGCCGCCCGAGCAGCCGCGTGAGCACCGGGATGGGCATGCGGTCCACCAGCGGCGCCCACACCCACTTGAAGCCGTAGGCCAGGCCCACCCAGCTCAGGTAGCCGATGGTGCTGCGGTCGATGCCCGCCTCGCGCAGGCGAAAGCTCAGCGTGCCCAGCACCAGCAGCAGCGGCAGCCCGGCCGAAAAACCCAGCGTCAGCATGCGCAGGCTGGCGGGCTCCAGGTACACGCGCAGGGTTTGCAGCCAGGGGGTGCGCGGG
>NZ_QAIM01000415.1:0-2752 GCF_003061035.1 Acidovorax sp. HMWF018 | reverse complement strand
TCCAGCATAGCAAATTTGGTGCCACACACACCCCCCGCCTTCTGGGCCGGGGGTGGGCGGGACTATATGCCGGGCAAGACGGTCCACCGCACAGGGTAAGCACGGCCCCGGGGCCCTGTTTCAGGGAATCCTCGGGGCCAGTAGCTGCGCTTATTGCGCCGCTGCCATCACACGGGCTTGAGCGGGATGTACAGCTCGCCGCCGCCCTGCTGGAACTCGGCCGCCTTGGCCTGCATGCCCTGGGCCAGGGCTTCGGCCTCGGCCACGCCCTTTTGCGCGGCAAAGTCGCGCACTTCCTGGGTGATCTTCATCGAGCAGAACTTGGGCCCACACATCGAGCAGAAATGCGCCACCTTGGCCGAGTCCTTGGGCAGGGTCTCGTCGTGGTATTCCTTGGCCGTCTCCGGGTCCAGGCCCAGGTTGAACTGGTCCTGCCAGCGGAAGTCGAAGCGCGCCTGACTGAGCGCATCGTCGCGCGAGCGGGCGCCGGGGTGGCCCTTGGCCACGTCGGCCGCGTGGGCGGCAATCTTGTAGGCAATGATCCCCTGCTTCACGTCGTCACGGTCGGGCAAGCCCAGGTGCTCCTTGGGCGTCACGTAGCACAGCATGGCCGTGCCCATCCAGCCGATCATGGCCGCGCCAATCGCGCTGGCGATGTGGTCATAGCCCGGCGCGATGTCGATGGTCAGCGGGCCCAGGGTGTAGAACGGCGCTTCGCGGCAGGTCTTGAGCTGCTCGGTCATGTTGGCCTGGATCATGTGCATGGGCACATGGCCGGGGCCTTCGATCATGGTCTGCACGTCGTGCTTCCAGGCCACTTGCGTGAGTTCGCCCAGGGTGTGCAGTTCGGCAAACTGGGCTTCATCATTGGCATCGGACGCGCAGCCAGGCCGCAGGCCATCGCCCAGGCTGAACGACACGTCGTACGCCTTCATGATGTCGCAGATATCTTCGAAGTGCTCGTACAGGAAGCTCTCGCGGTGGTGCGCCATGCACCACTTGGCCATGATGGAGCCGCCGCGCGAGACGATGCCCGTGCGCCGCTGCGCCGTGAGGTGGATGTAAGCCAGGCGCACGCCCGCATGGATGGTGAAGTAATCCACGCCCTGCTCGGCCTGCTCGATCAGCGTGTCGCGGAAGATCGCCCAGGTCAGGTCCTCGGCCACGCCACCCACTTTTTCGAGCGCCTGGTAGATCGGCACCGTGCCGATGGGAACAGGGCTGTTGCGCACGATCCAGTCGCGTGTGGTGTGGATGTTCTTGCCGGTGGACAGGTCCATCACATTGTCGGCGCCCCAGCGGATGGCCCAGACGAGCTTTTCCACTTCTTCTTCGATGCTGGAGGTGACGGCCGAGTTACCGATGTTGGCGTTGATCTTGACCAGGAAGTTGCGGCCAATCGCCATCGGCTCCACCTCGGGGTGGTTGATGTTGGCGGGAATGATGGCGCGGCCCCGGGCCACTTCGTCGCGCACGAATTCGGGCGTGATGATGCGCGGGATGCTGGCGCCCATCGGGTTGCCCATCAGGCGCTTCTCGCGACCTGCGTCGGCCATGTACTGCTCCATCCACTCGCGCTTGCCGTTTTCGCGGATGGCCACGTATTCCATCTCGGGCGTGACGATGCCCTTCTTGGCGTAGTGCATCTGCGTGACGTTGGCGCCAGCCTTGGCGCGCAGGGGCTTGCGCTGCAGGGCGGCGGCCTCGGCACGCAGCTGGGCCAAGCGCGTGGCGTCTTCACTCTTTTGGCCGTCGTCCAGCGCTACGGGGGCGCGGCCTTCGTAGTGCTCCACATCGCCACGGCCGGTGATCCAGCCACCGCGCACGCTGGCCAGGCCCTGGCGCACGTCGATCACGGCGTTGGGATCGGTGTAGGGGCCGGAGGTGTCATACACGCTGACCAGCTCGCCGTTGGTGAGCGCGATGTCGCGCACCGGCACGCGCAGGTCGGTGTGCAGGTGGCCGGGGATAAAGGCCTTGCGGGATGCGGGGAAGGGTTCGCGGGTGCGGGCGAGCAGCTCGGCAAACTTCTCGGGGGCGGCGAGCTTGGCGTGGGGATCGGGGGCGTTCATGGGCAGGTCTCCTGGTTCCGGTGGCGGTGGGTCTGCTCCGGAATGGACCTGTGCGCCCCTCGGGTGGCTGCGCATGGCAGCACCTGAGGCAAGGCGTGCCCACAGGGAGTGCGGGCACGGGGACAAGGAGGTCGGCTCTTCTTCCGCCGGTATGAACCGGATCAAGTTCGTCGGGTTCGCAAGCTCGCCTGAATTCCTTCAGGACTCTTGCATCTCAGCGCATCAGCACACCCCGGAGCAGGCGCGAGTATAGGGCAGAGGAAAAACGGGCCCGCAGGGCCCGCGCATCAGCCGATACATCAGGCAAGGCGGCCGATGAGGATCACTGCAAAAAAGAACACAGCGGCAATCACCGTCCACTTGAGGATGACGAGCCCCAGGCGCTTGTAGCGCGGCTGCCCGGTGCCCGCGTAAAACGCGAACGACACGGCCGCCGCCAGGAGCAGCAGCATGGCCAGCCAGCGAAAGATCAACATGGCAAGTGGGCCCTACCAGGCGCGCGCAGGCTGCGCAAAGCCGGTGGGAGCCTGGCGCTCGTCCTGGAACGTGACCACCTCCCAGGCATCACGCTGGGCCAGCAGCTCACGCAGCAAGAGGTTGTTCATGGCGTGGCCCGAGCGGAACGCACTGTAGGCGGCCAGCAGCGGCTTGCCGATGAGGTACAGGTCACCCATGGCATC
>NZ_QAIM01000414.1:0-5331 GCF_003061035.1 Acidovorax sp. HMWF018 | reverse complement strand
GCATGGGGCTCCTTGGGCGCAATGGACAAAGGGACTGGGATGCTAGCAGCCAGGCAGCGAGCTGCCCGTGGTCTACAGCACCAAGGGCACCTCTGCCGCCAGAAAGTCATACACCGCCCGAATCTTGCGGCTGGTGCGGATCTCGCGGTGCACCGTGAGCCAGATGGGCAGATCGGGCAGGGGCAGCATGGGCAGCACGGCCACCACGTTCGGGTCGGTGCGGGCCAGGTAGTTGCCCACAAAGCCGATGCCCAGCCCCGCCCGCACAGCCTCCCAGTAGGCCATGAGGTCGTCGGTGCGGAACGCGAAGTGCCCGCGCTCCACCGGGTAGCCCATCGCGGCAAAGCCTTGCTGGATGTCTTCGTGCCGGTCGTTGCCCACCAGCTCGTGCTGCAGCAGGTCGGGCGGTTGGCGGGGTGTGCCCTTGCGGCGCAGGTAGTCGCGGTGGGCATAGGCGCCCAGCGTCACCGCGCCGATGCGCTTGGCCACCAGGCTGGCCTGGTCGGGGCGCACCATGCGCAGCGCAATGTCGGCCTCGCGGCGCAGCAGGTTGGTGACCTGGTTGCTGGCCACCAGCTCCACCTGCACCTCGGGCAGCGCCTGGCGCATGCGCGCCAGCACGGGCGGCAGCAGCACGCAGGCCACGGGCTGGCTGGCGGTGATGCGCACGGTGCCGCTCACGCCTTCCTCCGCGCCCGACACGCTGCGTGCCAGCTGGTGGGCGCCCATCTCCATGGCGCGGGCCGATTCGGCCAGCCGCAGCGCCGTGGCCGTGGGCAGCAGGCCGCGCCCGGTGCGCTCAAAGAGCACCACGCCCAGCTGCGATTCCAGCTCGGCAATGTGGCGGCCGATGGTGGGCTGGCTGGCGTTGAGCGCACGGGCGGCGCCCAGCAGGCTGCCCTGGTCGAGTGCGGCCAGGAAGGACTGCACGAGGCTCCAGTCAAAGGTCTGGTTCATGGCAATAGCGTGCCCGCAATGGGGCGGCAGGAGGGTGGTTAGAGGTATTCATATTTGCATTACTGATATGAACACTTAGCCAATTGTGTAACGGTGCCGGCGTTTTCACAATCGCTCCATCCCTTGTGAATGGAGCCCTCAGATGATCACCCATACCCGTTTTCCACACTGCACGGACAATCCCTCCACCGTGTTGATCCTGGGCGCCCGGGGGCGGCTGGGACTGGCGGCCACCCGCGCCTTTGCGCAGGCAGGCTGGCAGGTGCTTGCCCAGGTGCGCCCCAGTGCGCAGAGCGCTGCATTGCCCGCCATTCCTGGCGTGTGGTGGATGCCGGTGGCAGTGGAAGACACTGCCGCGCTGGCGGCCCAGGCACAGGGCGCGCAGGTGGTGGTGCATGCGCTCAACCCTGCCTACACCCATACGGCCTGGCGCGAGCAGGCCCCGGTGCTGATGGAGGCTGCCATCGCCGTCACCCGCCAGCTGCGTGCCACGCTGATGCTGCCGGGCAACGTCTACAACTTTGGCGAAGCCATGCCGCCCGTACTGCGCGAAGACACATCCCAGGCCGCCACTGGTTTCAAGGGCCGCATGCGGGTGCAGCTGGAGCAGCGGCTGCAGGCCGCCACGCGACAGGGCGAGTTACGTGCTGTGGTGTTGCGCGCCGGGGATTTTTTTGGCAGCGGCACGGGCAGCTGGATCGACCAGGCCATTGCCAAGGACCTGCCCCGGGGCCGCATCACCTGGCCCGGCCCGCTGGATGTGGCCACGCCCTGGGCCTACCTGCCCGACCTGGCCCGCACCTTCGTGCGCGTGGCGCAAGAGCGTGACCGGCTGGCCTCCTTCGAGTGCCTGCATTTCGCTGGGCACCACGTTACCGCGCAGCAGTGGCTGCACAGCTTCACGGCGATTGCAGCAGAGCAGGGCTGGTTGCCCGATGCGGGCGCGCTGCGGTTGGGCCAGTTGCCGTGGCCGCTGCTGCGCGTGATGGGGCTGGTGGCCCCCACGTTCGCTGCGCTGGCGGACATGCGCTATCTGTGGCGCACACCGCACCGTCTGGACAACACCCGCCTGCGCGCGCTCATCGGCGACGAGCCACACACCCCCTTCGATCAGGCCGTGCGCCAGGCGCTGGTCGATTTGGGGCTGGTGTCCACCCGTTCAATCCGCGCCGCGCTGGCCTGACCGCATCACCTCTTGAACCACCGGAGCATTCTCATGAACCGTCGCAACTTCATCCGTTTGGCAGGGGGTGGCACCATCGCCGCCGCCACTGCGGGCACGCTGGTCGCCTGTGGTGCCGTGGGCTCGCACTATCCCGCCGAGGCGGTGGAGGCCTGGAAAGGCCCGGTGGGCGAGACCGACCTGCGCCGCCGTGCCGTGGCCTATGCCATCACCGCACCCAATTCGCACAACCTGCAGCCCTGGCTGGTGGACTTGCGCGAGAGCGGTGTCATTACCCTGCGCACCGACCCTGCGCGGGTGCTGCCACAGACGGATCCGTGGGGGCGCCAGATCCTGATCGGCCATGGCGCCTTTCTGGAGTTGCTGGTGATGGCGCTGGCTTAGCAAGGCGTGGCCAGCGAGGTGTTGCTGTGGCCGCAGGGCGAGATGCCTGCGGCCCTGAAGGACTGGGACGACCGTCCCGTGGCGCGCATCACCCTCAAGCCTGGTGGCCAGCCCGACCCGCTGTTTGCGCAGGTGCTGCTGCGTCGCACGCCCAAGACGGATTTCGATACCACCCGGGCCATCGCGCCCGGGGTGCTGGCCCAGTTGCTGGGCAGCGCACCGGCTGAAGCCCCGCTGCGCGTGGGCGGCACCGTCAGCGCCGACCAGTTGCCCGCGCTGCGCACGCTGTGCTGGGAATCTGCCCGGGTAGAGCTGCTCACGCCGCGCACCATGATGGAAAGCATCCAGCTCACGCGCGTGGGGCCAGGCGAAATCCTGCAGCACCGCGATGGCATCTCGATCAACTCGCCTTTTGTGCGCGCCGTGGACGCTTTGGGCATGTTCGACCGCACCCAGCCTCCGGCCGAAGGCAGCGCCGCCTACAAAAGCGCCATGGGGCGTTTTGAGGGCCATAGCCGCACGGCCATGGGTTTTGTGTGGATCACCGGCCCCAACACCCGCAGCGACCAGATCCGTACCGGGCGCCTGTATGTGCGCCAGCAGTTGCAGGCCACGGCGCTGGGTGTGGGCATGCACCCCATGAGCCAGGCGGTGCAGGAGTTTGCCGAAATGGCCCCGCACTTCGAGCACGTGCACCAGCTGGTGCTGGGGCGTCCAGCGCCCCGCACGCCCCAGGAGCCCACCGTGCAGATGTTCTGCCGCATTGGTTACCCGCAGGGCGAGGTGCCTGCCACGCCGCGCAGGCCGCTTGCGCGTTTTGTGCAGGCTTGATTCCGAGGAGGGCAGCACCTGCGCAAAGGGCTGATGCAGATCAACCTCCGGCCACAAGCTGGCGCGCTTTGCCGCTGCTTCACACACTGTTCAGGTGGCGTTCATCGCGGGTTTCTACAGTTGCTGCATTGCAACAAATGGTGGGGACTGGTGATGTGGAAGAAGGTCTTGGGGGGCTCCCTGGTGCTGGCATGTACGGCGTGGCTGCTGGGTCTGTGGGTGCCGCAGCCTGCGCCGCCCGCGTGGGGTGATGTCTGGTGGTGGCGCAACCAGCTGATCCTGCTCAGTGGGGTATCGGCCTGGGTCCTCATGTCGCTGATCATGGTGCTGGCCGTGCGGCCCGCGTGGCTGGAAAAGCCGCTGGACGGCCTGGACAAGAGCTACCGCCTGCACAAGTGGGCGGGCATCGGCGCGATTGTGCTGGCGTTGCTGCACTACGGGCTGCAGCTGTCGCGCAGCCTGCTGGCTGACTGGGTAGGCCGCCCGGTGCGCACGCCGCGCGCGGATTGGTGGCTCAACACCTTCCGCCACCTGGCCGAGGAGATGGGGGAGTGGGCTGTGTGGTTCCTCGCGGCCATGCTGGTCATCACGCTGTGGCGGCGGTTCCCGTACCACGTGTGGCGTTACCTGCACAAGCTGCTGGCCTTGGTGTACCTGGTGCTGGCCTTCCATGCCGTGGTGCTCACGCCGCCCGCCTGGTGGCAACAGCCTGCAGGCGTTCTGGTGGGCCTGTGCACGCTGGTGGGGGCGCTGTGCGCCGTGCGCTCGCTGGCCGGGGCCATCGGGCGCCGCCGCCGCTATGCAGCGCGTGTGGTGGGCGTGTCGTCCCAAGGGGTTGGGGTGCTGGAAGTGACCTGCCAGGTCAGCCCCGCCAGTGGCTGGAAGCATGCGGCCGGTCAGTTTGCGTTTGTCACCTTTGGCCGCGCCGAAGGGGCGCACCCCTTCACCCTGCTCAACGCCGACCAGGGCGACGGCGTGCTGCGCTTTGCGATCAAGGCGCTGGGCGACCACACGAGCCAGTTGCCCCTGCATGTCCGTCCCGGGCAGCAGGTGAGCATCGAGGGGCCGTATGGCTGCTTTGACTTTCGCAGCGACAGCGCCACCGAGCAGGTGTGGGTGGCCGCAGGCATTGGCGCCACGCCGTTCATGGCCTGGCTGGAGTCGATGCAGTCCACGCCCGCGCTGGCGCCCCGGGTGCACCTGCACTACTGTGTGCGCCATGCGGGCGAGGCGGTGTTTGCCGAGCGCATGGCTGCACTGTGTGCCCGCTTGCCCAGCGTGACGCTGGAGATTCACTACAGCGACAACGCCGGGCCCGTGACACCCGCAGCGTTGCTGGCGGGCACCAGCCCGGCGGCGAGTGTATGGTTCTGCGGACCGCAGGGTTTTGCCGAGGCGGTGCGCCAGGGCATGGAGCAGCTGGGGCGTTCGCCTGCGCGCTTTCACCAGGAGCTGTTCCAGATGCGCTGAGGCGGGTTCTCCGCGCTGCAGCGCTATGTGGTGCCGGTGCGGTCCGTGGGTGCCAGGTACTCCCGCACCAGGGCCCGCGCGCGGTGCAGGCGGCTTTTGGCCGCCTCGCGCGTCACACCCAGCCGCTGCGCCATCTCCTCGATGGTCAACTCCTCGAAGTCGCGCATCAGCAGGGCCTCGCGGTACAGGGGCGGCAGCGAGTCGATGGCCAGGGCCAAGTCATGGCGCAGTTCGTGGTCGGGGCGGTGCGACCAGGCGAGGTTGTCTTCCACCTGTGCCAGCGGCTCGCCCTTGAGCCAGGCCAGCATGGGCTGCATGCACAGCCGCTGCACGATGCGCACCACCCACCCGCCGAACGCCGCCACCTCGCGCAGCGCGCCCACGCGGCGGTACACGATGATGAGCGCCTCCTGCACCACGTCGTCCGTCGCCGTGGTGGCGGCGCATTGGCGCAGCGCATAGCGGCGGATGTCGGGACGGGTGAGGCGCAGCAGCTGCTCCATGGC
>NZ_QAIM01000413.1:0-1126 GCF_003061035.1 Acidovorax sp. HMWF018 | reverse complement strand
GACATGGCGGACTCCTTGGTTCAACAGAGCCTGCAGCGGTGCAGCAGGGATGGTTGAATGGTAGTGATTCGCAATAGCGAAAGCCAATTGATCATCGCTAAGGCGCAGATAGCCGCTATCCAATGACGCCTTGCGAAGCGCCACAGCGCCTATCCCAAACAGACTGGTTCTGCGCGTGAACTAGTTCACGTTCCGCCACTGAAAAAAGCCGCTGCCACCAAAGCCCCCGTTGCTATGATGGCCGCTCTTTTCAACCCCCTCTTTTGCTTTGGGAGCACACATGGCCCTCATGGACTTCATCAAGAAACAGTTCATTGACATCATTCAGTGGACCGAAGAGGGGGACGGCACGCTGGCCTGGCGCTTCCCCATGCGCGACATGGAAATCCAGAACGGCGGCACGCTGGTGGTGCGCGAGTCGCAGATGGCCATCTTCGTGAACGAAGGCCAGGTGGCCGACGTGTTTGGCCCCGGCACCTACAAGCTCACCACGCAGACGCTGCCGGTGCTCACGTACCTGAAGAACTGGGACAAGCTCTTCGAGTCCCCCTTCAAGAGCGATGTGTACTTCTTCAGCACGCGCCAGCAGATCGACCAGAAGTGGGGCACGCCCCAGCCCATCACGATCCGCGACAAGGACTTTGGTGCCGTGCGACTGCGCGCGTTCGGCAACTACGCCTTCCGTATCGCGGACCCCAAGCTGTTCCACACCGAAATCTCGGGCACGCGCGAGTCCTACCCCGTGGCCGACCTGGAAGGCCAGCTGCGTGGCCTGGTGTTGCAGAACATCAGCAACGCCATTGCCGGTAGCGGCCTGCCGTTCCTGGACCTGGCGGCCAACCAGGTCATGTTTGCCGATGCGCTGACCAAGGAGCTGGCGCCCATCTTCGCCAAACTGGGCATCTTGATCGAGTCCCTCACGGTGCAGAACGTCTCGCTGCCCGAAGAGCTGCAGAAGATCCTCGACCAGAAGATCGGCATGGGCATGGTGGGCAACGACATGGCCAAATTCATGCAGTACCAGACGGCGCAGGCCATCCCCAAATTTGCCGAGGGGGCGGGCAACGGTGGCGGTGTGGCGGGTGACGCCATGGGTCTGGGCGCGGGTGTGGCGCTGGGCCAGGTG
>NZ_QAIM01000412.1:9024-9723 GCF_003061035.1 Acidovorax sp. HMWF018 | reverse complement strand
AGTTTTGCCTGGGCCTGGCGCAGGCGCTGCAGGGCGAGCCCGCCGTGTGGGCGCTGGCGGCCGACACCGACGGCATCGACGGCAGCGAAGACAACGCGGGGGCCTTTGTGTGCCCCGACACGCTGGCGCGCGCAGGCGCTGCAGGCCTGCGCATCGACGACCACCTGGCGCGCAACGACGCCTGGGGATTTTTTGCGGGGCTGGACGACCTGCTGGTCACCGGCCCCACACACACCAACGTGAACGATTTTCGGGTGCTACTGGTTTTGTAGCGCCTCAGGAATATTGCACTAGCGCTTGGGGCTGCTGGGGCTTGAAGAAGGCCCCAGGCGCCCTGTGCAGGCCTCAGAACCGGTGGCGGATGCCCACGCCGAAGCTGTTGCCCTTGGTCTGGTTGGTGATGCGGTCGTTCATGGCCATCACGTACACATCGGTGCGCTTGGACAGGAAGTAGTCATACCCCACGGTGAAGGTCTTGCGCGAGATGTCAGTAGCCGTCATCTTGGTCTGCGCCCACGATGCCAGCACCTTACCGGTGGCGCCTGCGGGCACCGACACGCCCAGCTGCGTCGTCTTGGCCTTGTTGGTGGTGTTGTCGGCCTTGGCCTGGCCGTAGCTCGCAAAGGCCTTCACGATCGCAAAGTCATACGCGCCGCCCAGCATCCAGTCGGTCTTGGTGGTGCCCAGGTAGGTGCTGGG
>NZ_QAIM01000412.1:7548-9014 GCF_003061035.1 Acidovorax sp. HMWF018 | reverse complement strand
GGGTGATGGGGCCGTTGAAGTACAGCGCGTTGATGCCCACGTTCTTCTTGCTGCTGTCGCCCGCCACCTCTCCAAACTGGTAGTGCAGGTTGGCGGTCAGGCCGCCCAGGTTGGGCGTGCTGTAGATGATTTCGTTGGACCAGCCGGTGTCGGACGGCGTGGTCGAACCCCAGCCCGTGCCGTTGAACAGAGGCACGTTCATGTGCAGGATCAGCGGTGCAAAGGTGAACGAGTCGCCCAGCGGGTTCGACAGGATGGACGGCAGGAAGTTGGGCGCCAGACCGCGCCCCACGGTCACGGTGCCCCAGCTGTCGCTCAGGCCCACGTTGGCATCGCGCGAGAAGAACGTGTCGTTGGCAAATCGGCCCTGGATGCCGCTGTCCACCTTGATGAAGGAGGTGAGCGCAAAGTTGGCCTTGAGCCCGCCGCCCAGGTCTTCGGTGCCCTTGAATCCGAACCACGACGTGGTCATGCCGCCGCTGTTGACCACCTTGCTGCTGCCGGCGTCACCGGCGTTTTTCATGGAGCCCACAAACACATCGGTCAAGCCCATCAGCTGGACGGAGCTCTGGGCCTGGGCGCCGGTGGAGCACAGCAGGGCGCCACCGAGCGATAGAGACAGTGCAATCAGGTTTTTTTTCATGGAGTGATTCCTGGGGATGAAAGCGCCGGAGGTCCGGCGGGTGCAAGGGGAGACGCGGCCCCTGTTGCACCGTGGTGCAGGGCGGGGCCCGCCGTTGGGGCATCGCAAGTTCCATGCCCTGGTGCAACACCTGTTTACATACTTTTTGGTCGGGTCAGGGCGCACCCATGCACGTTGCTGGCGCAGTTTTCGTGTGTTTTGGCGCAAACCTGGGGCGTGCCGGGCGGGCGACATGGTGCGGCTTTGATGTGGCTCAATGCCACGGGCGCAGCCGCACGGCACAGTGGCTTCCATGCTGCCATCTACCCTTTTTTCTCTGCCCGCTGACACCGAGGTGATCGCCCCCGGCGAAGTGCTGCGCAGGCGCAATGAGGTGCTGACGACGGTGCTGCACCTCGAAAACGGCCGTGTGCTGCGCGGTGTGCTGGACGACGGTTTCCTGCGCCACCAGCTCGGTGCCGTCGAGGGGCCGTTCTGGCTCGACGCCGCGTCGGCCCTGATGGGCCTGCCGCTGCCGGTGGACATGGTGGCCGACACGCGCGTGCATGTGCGGCGCATCCCCATCGAGGAGTTTCGCCGCAGCCTGGCCGCCATGCCTGCGGGCGCGCGGGGGCTGCTGCTGGACATGGCGCAGGGCTACCGGCAGCAGTCCGAGCTGGCCGTGAGCCGCCTGGCACAGGACGCCGAATCGCGCTGCGCGCAGTGGCTGCTGAACCACGCCCAGCCCGACCACAGCGGTGCCATGCAGGTCACTCTGCACCAGCGCAAACGCCTGATTGCGGCGCAGCTGGGCATTGCGCCCGAAACCTTCTCGCGCGTGCTG
>NZ_QAIM01000412.1:0-7535 GCF_003061035.1 Acidovorax sp. HMWF018 | reverse complement strand
TCTTGACACCGCGTTCTTGACGCCCTGCAGCGACTGTCGGGTTGCGCCTGCCGGCAGCCACGGACTGCCCTTGCGTTGCATTTGCTGACAAGCCCCGCACCCCGGGGCGATGCGCCTTGGGTGGTGGCACGTTCTGCCTGGCTGTGGGAGCTGGCACCACGCTGCAGGGCCCTTGCCGCAGTCCGCTTCCATCCCTCCACACACCCTTCCCGCACCCCGACGGGCTCAGGGTTTTTCCTTGGCTTTACCCAAGGGTTCCACCCAAGCCCCCGGGCACAGGCCCTGCGTATATTTGTTGGGACATGTCTGCCATGACCCGTCCCCATGCCGAACTTTGAGCGTGCCCATCAGCCTGCAGGGGGGACGCGTCCATGACGCCGCCGCCCGGCCCCAAGGCAGCCCCGGACCTTGATCCGGGCTGGCTGGTGCCCGGCGCCCTGGTGCTGCGGCTGATGCTGGTGGCGGCGCTGGCGGTGGCGCTGTCGGGGGCGGTGGCCGCCTGGCTGGTGACTCGGGCCTCCGGGCAGGAGGCCATGCGCCGGGTGGTGAGCCAGCAGACCGACGAGGTCGAGGTGGTGGCCCGGTTGCTGGCCAGCAAGATCGAACAAAGCCAGAAGGTGCTGCGCACCGTGGCCGCAGGCATCACACCGGCGATGCTGGAGTCACCCTCGTCGCTGGAATGGCTGCTGCAGCAGGGCCTGCCTGCGGTGCAGTTCTTCGACACCATGCAGGTCGCCCGCGACAACGGCGAACTGCGCCTGAATTTGCGCGCCGGTCAGATCGAAAAGGCCGCGGACCTGGACCCCACCGAACGCGATGCCCTGCGCCGCACCCTGGTGGATGGCAAGCCCCTGGTGTCCGAGCTGATCGCCGGCCGCCGGGGCGAGGCGCGGGTCATGTTCACCATGCCCCTGCACCGCGAAGACGGCACGGTGGTGGGTGTGGTGGCAGGGGCGTTGCGCCTGCAATCCCAAAGCCTGCTGCCACCGTCGATGACGCTGCCCGCCCGCGATGACTCGCAGCTCATCGTCTTCACCCGCGACGGCACCATCCTGTCGCACTCCGACCCCACCCGCGTGCTGGGCCAGGTGCGTGATGAAGTGGGCCTGGCCCCGGTGTACACGCGCTGGCAAAGCCAGGCCCAGCCGGTGGTGGGGCGGGGCATGACCCATGTGCAGTCCGACCACATCGTGAGCATGGCGGGCATGCCGCTGCCGCAGTGGATCGTGGCGCGCGTGAGCCAGTCGCAGGCGCTGCTGGCACCGCTGCGCGGCGCCCAGCGCGAAGCCTGGTGGCTGGCGGTGGCCAGCATGGTGCTGTGCATGCTGCTGGCGGTGGCGCTGATGGGCTGGATGGCCCAGCCGCTGGCGCAGCTGACCTTCAAGGCGCGCCAGTTGCTCAGGACCAGCGCGCGCCAGCAGCCTGCGCAAGATGTGCACTGGCCCCGCGCGGGCGGCGAGGTGGGCGAACTGGTGCGGGTGTTCCAGGGCCTGGTGCAGCAGGGCAGCCTGCAGCAGTCGCGCAAGGACACGGTGGTCGGCCAGTTCCAGGCCGTGCTGGACAGCGCCCCGGTGGGCATCGTCATCACCCGCCACGGCATGCTGGAGGTGGTGAGCCACCAGGCCTGTGTGATGCTGGGCTACAGCGCGCAGGAGCTGCAGGGCCGCCCCGCGCGCATCCTGTACGCCAGCGACGCTGACTATGCCCAGGTGGGCGATCGTGTGCGCGCCGAGGTGGCGGCGCATGGCGCGTTCGACGGCGATGTCTGCTTTTTGCGCAAGGACGGCACCCCCGTGTGGGCCCGCGTGCAGGGCCAGGGCGTGCGCCCCGAGGAGGTGCACGGTGGCACCGTGTGGATTCTGGAAGACATCACAGCCGCGCGCGAGGCCCAGGTGCAGCAGTCCTGGGGCCGAGCGCACGATGCGCTGACGCAGCTGTACAACCGCACCGCGTTTGACGAGCGCCTGGGCCAGCTGATGGCCGAGCGGTCGGCCCGCCAGCGCGCTGTGGTGCTCGCCGCCGACGAGGAGGGCGGTGAGACCCAGGGCGATGGGGTGGTGCTGTTCCTCGACCTGGACCATTTCACCGTGGTCAACGACATTGCGGGCCATGACGCGGGCGACGATGTGCTGCGCCACGTGGCCCGGCTGCTGGCGTCCCATGTGCGCCAGATCGGCTGGGCGGCGCGCTTGGGGGGGGACGAGTTTGCGGTGGTGTTGCCTGGTTGCGCTCTGGCACGCGGCCAGGCCGTGGCCGAGCAGTTGCGTGCGGCGGTGCGTGCGTGGGAGCCGTCGTACGAGGGGCGCAGTTTTACGCTGGGGGTGAGCATCGGGCTGGTGGTGCTGGACGCCAGCTTGCAGGATGTGCCGTCGGTGTTGTATGCGGCGGACATGGCTTGTTATGACGCCAAGCGGGCGGGGCGCAACCGGGTGGAGACGCGGCATGCGAGGGATGCGTCGGTGACTTCTTCGGGGCGGATGGCTTTGGGGCCTGTTTGAGGGCTTTTGGGCTGGATGCGCTAGTGGAATATGCGGTGGTAGCTATTGATTTTGTAGTGTCTGGTCGTTGCGCTGATTGGGTGGTGTGCCTTTGTTGAGGGCGGAGGCCGGGAGTCGCCCCGGCGGGCGAGGTACTTTTCTTTGCTTCGCCAAAGAAAAGTACCCAAAAGAAAGGCGACCCCCAGTCTGCGGCCCCCACACGATGCGTGGGGGCAAACCTGCGGCGGGGCGGTTGTGGGGTGCGCCGTGGAACTCGCTTTGCGCTGCGCGTCGCTCAGACACACGCGAGCCCTGATCCGCCAAACCCGAGCACCGCAGGTTGCCCCGTAGCGTCAGCGCAGGGGACGCAGACAGTGGGGTCGCCCTTTCTTTGGTTCCTTTCTTTCGGCGACGCGAAAGAAAGGGACTCGCCTGCCGGGCGACTCCCGGCCTCCGTCCTCAACACCAGCATGCTGCCCAATCAGCACACGCCACCAAACACTACAAAATCAATAGCTACCAGCCCATATCCCACTAGAGCCAACAGCCAAAAGTATCACTCTCCCAACCGCCCCAACGCCTTCAGCACATTCTCCGCAGTCGCCGGAGCCGTCAACACCACCGGCGCCGCCGCATCCACCCCGCTACGCCCCGCTGCCACCGCATTGCGCAGCGCCTCATACACACTGATCGCCAGCATGAACGGCGGCTCCCCCACCGCCTTGCTGCCACCCACGTTGTCCTCCCGATTCGCCTCGGGCCACAGGTGGACGTTGAAGTGCGCCGGGATGTCGCCCGTGGCGGGAATCTTGTAGGTGCTGGGCGCGTGGGTGGCGAGGGTGCCCTTGTCGTTCCACACCAGCTGCTCGGTCGTCAGCCAGCCCATGCCCTGCACAAACCCGCCCTCGATCTGGCCCACATCGATGGCCGGGTTGATGCTGTGGCCCACGTCGTGCAGGATGTCCACCTTCAGCACGCGGCTCTCGCCGGTCAGGGTGTCGATGGCCACCTCGGTGCAGGCGGCGCCGTAGGCAAAGTAGTAGAACGGGCGCCCGGTGAGGGTGGTCTTGTCGTAGTGGATCTTGGGCGTGCGGTAAAAGCCGTCGCTCCACAGCTGGATGCGGTTGGCGTACGCGGCCTGCACCACCTCTTCAAAACTGCGCACCGTCTTGGGCGAGATCACCTGGCCGCCTGCAAACCGAATCGCGCCTGCGCCGCAGCCGTCCAGCCCGCACACGAACGAGGCCAGGTTGTCGCGCACGTTGCGCGCGGCGTATTGCGCGGCGCGGCCGTTCAGGTCGGTGCCGCTGCTGGCCGCCGTGGCGCTGGCGTTGGGCACCTTGCTGGTGTCGCTGGCCGTGACCAGCACGCGGTGCAGGGGCACGCCCAGCTCGTCGGCCACGATCTGCGCCACCTTGGTGTGCAGGCCCTGGCCCATTTCGGTGCCGCCGTGGTTCACCTGCACGCTGCCGTCGGTGTACACATGCACCAGCGCACCCGCCTGGTTGAACAGCGTCGCCGTGAAGCTGATGCCGAACTTGACGGGCGTGATGGCCAGGCCGCGCTTGATGACGGTGTTGTGCGCGTTCCAGTCCGCAATCTCGGCCTGGCGTTGGCGGTAGTGCGAGGTCTGCTCCAGCGTGGGCAGCAGCTCGTGCAGGATGTTGTCTTCCACCGCCATCTGGTAGTGGGTGACGTGGCGGCCCGTGCTCGCATCTTTGCCATACAGGTTGGCCAGGCGCACGTCCTGCGCATCGCGGCCCAGCGCGCGCGCGATGTCGCCCAGGATGGCCTCGATCACGATCACGCCCTGCGGGCCGCCAAAACCACGGAACGCGGTGTGGCTTTGCGTGTTCGTCTTGCAGCGGTACGACGCGATCTCGACATCGCTCAGGTAATACGCGTTGTCGGCATGGAACACCGCGCGGTCGGCCACGGGGCCCGACAGGTCGGCGCTGAAGCCGCAGTTGGCAGCCATCTGGAGCTTGAGGCCCGTGATGCAGCCCGTGTCGTCAAAGCCCACGTCGTACTCGTACGCAAACGGGTGGCGCTTGCCGGTGACCATGAAGTCCTCGTCCCGGTCCAGCCGCAGCTTGATGGGGCGGCCCAGCTTGTTCGCGGCCACGGCGGCCCACACGGCCAGGTGCCCGGCTTGGGTCTCCTTGCCGCCAAAGCCACCGCCCATGCGGCGGCATTCCACCTTGACCGCGTGGTTGTCGATGCCCAGCGCGTGCGCCACCCAGTGCTGCACCTCGCCGGGGTGCTGCGTGCTGGAGTAAATCCACCACTGTTTTTGCTCCAGCGGCATGGCGTAGGCGATCTGGCCTTCCAGATAAAAATGCTCCTGGCCGCCGACTTCAAACGCTCCCTGCATGCGGTGCGCCGATTGCGCGAGGCCCGTGGCGACATCGCCCCGGCGCACAAACACCGGCGGCAGCACATAGCTTTGCGCCTTCAGCGCGTCCTGCACCGTCAGCACGGCGGGCAGGGGGGAGATGTCGAGCTTCACGGCCCGCACCGCGCGGCGCGCCTGCATGACCGAGTCGGCCACCACCAGGCCGATCACCTGGCCGACAAACTGCACGCTGTCCAGCGCAAACACGGGCTCGTCGTGCCCGAACGCAGCCAGGATCTTGTCGCCGGGCACGTCGCTGGCCAGCACCACACCGCGCACGCCGGGCAGCGCGAGGGCGGCGGTGGCATCCACCCCGTTCAGGGTGCCGTGGGCCACGGTGGAGAGGATGGGCGCTGCGTACAGCGTGCCCTTCACCTCCGGCAGGTCGTCGATGTAGTGCGCGGCGCCCGCCACCTGAGCGCGGGCGCTTTCGTGGATGTGCGACTGGCCCATGGCGGCGCGGGTGGGCGCGGGCAGGGCGGTCTCTGCGATGGTGTGTGGGGCGTTCATACGGCGGCCTCCAGCGTCAAGGTGTCCAGGCTGACCGAGGGTTGGCCCTGGCTCTCCAGCCAGTAGCGCTGCAGCAGACTGCCCAGCACCTGGCGGCGATAAGCGCCGCTGGCGCGCATGTCGGAGATGGGGCTGAACTCGGCCTGCAGCACCGCGGCGGCGCGCTGCGCGGTGGCTTCGGTCCAGGGCTGGCCGGTCAGAGCCGCTTCAGTCTGCCGCGCACGGGCCGGGGTGGCAGCCACGCCGCCCGCGCCAATGCTGGCGCGTTGCACGGTGCCGCCCGCGATGTCGAGGTTGAGCACCAGGCAGACGGCTGAGATATCGTCGTCAAACCGCTTGGAGATCTTGTACGCCCGCAGCTGTTCTTGAGCAGAAGGGCGGGGTACCACGATGCGCACCAGCAGCTCATCCGGCGCCATCACGTTTTGCCGGTAGCCGGTGTACAGGTCTTCGAGCGGCAGCTGGCGCTCGCCCCGGGCCTGGCTGGCCAGCACCACCTGGGCGCGCAGCGCGATCAAGAGGGGCATGGAGTCGCCAATGGGCGAGCCGTTGGCCACGTTGCCGCCCAGCGTGCCCGAGTTGCGCACGGGCAGCCCCGCAAACCGCGTGGCAAATCGGTGCAGCTGCGGCCACTGTGCGGTGAGGGCAGCAAACGCGTCGGTCAGCGTGACGGCGGCGCCGATGTGGATGGCGTCGGCGTGCTGTGCCACCTGCCGCAACTCGGCCGCGCGGGTCACGTCCAGCACCTGGGTGTACTGCTTGTGCTGCTTGGTCACCCACAGCCCCACGTCTGTACAGCCCGCCACCACCTGGGCGCCGGGGTGGGCGGCGCGGGCTGCGAGCAGAT
Organism: Acidovorax sp. HMWF018; assembly: GCF_003061035.1. Taxonomy (NCBI): domain Bacteria; kingdom Pseudomonadati; phylum Pseudomonadota; class Betaproteobacteria; order Burkholderiales; family Comamonadaceae; genus Acidovorax; species Acidovorax sp. HMWF018. The sequence continues at coordinate 1,306 of NZ_QAIM01000412.1, read as the reverse complement.
CCGGGAGCGTGGAGGGTGCGATATAGGCCGAATCGGCCGCTTGCGCTAGTGCATCATGCCGAAGTAGCTTCAATTTTTGTAGCACTTCGGCCTCGTTGACCGACATGCCGGGCAGCGATGCCATCTGCTGGGCGGCATCAAGGATGGGGCGGTAGCCGGTGCAGCGGCACAGGTTGCCCGAGAGTTCTTCCTGGGCCAGTTCGCGGGTGATGGGTTGGCCGTGGCAGACATGGTTCTGGTACATGCCGAAGAGGCTCATCACGAAGCCCGGCGTGCAGAAGCCGCACTGCGAGCCGTGGCACTGGACCATCGCCTCCTGTGCTGGATGGAGCGTGATGGTTTGTTGTGCAGCGGGTGCTGTGTCGCCCACGGGCTGGATCAGCGGATCTTCCGCCAGGTCTTCCACCGTCCACAGCGCCATGCCATCCACCGAACGGGCCAGGCGGATGCAGCTGTTCACGGCGCTGTAGTGCAGCTGGCCATCGCGTTCTTCGCCCAGTACCACGGTGCAGGCGCCACAGTCACCTTCGCCGCAGCCCTCCTTGGTGCCGGTGTTGCCCAGGTCTTCGCGCAGCACCTCCAGCAAGGTGCGGTCGGGTGGTACATTGCCCAGCGCCACGGGCTGGCCTCGGCGCAGGAATTGCAAGGGTCTTGTTGTCATGACAAACGCCACTTCGATCTTTGATGGAAAGGTTCAGCAGAGGGTAGAACGCAGTACCGTTACCGGCATATGCGCAAGCTTATGGCACCCATGCCCCCACCGCTATGAGAGACCACGCCCTTTTCGACAAGATAGACCTCCATCTCATAAGGGTCTTGCACACCGTGCTCACAGAACGCAGCGTATCGAGGGCCGCCGTCCGCCTGGGCATGCACCAGCCGGCGGTGTCGGCTGCGTTGAAAAGGCTGCGCGACCTGTCGGGCGACCCGCTGCTGGTGCGCTCCGGCGCCAGCATGATGCCGACCGATGCCGCGCTGCGCATGGTGGAGCCTGCAGGCGCCATTTTGCGGGCGGCCGAGGCACTGTTTTCGGACGCGCGCGGGTTTGATCCGCGCACGGCCACCCGTACCTTCCGCGTGGCGGCCAGCGATTACCTCGACCCGCTCTTTCTGCCCCAGCTCGTGGCCCGCATCAAGGTCGAAGCCCCTTTGTGCCCCATCGAAATCCTGCCCCTGTCGGCCGACGCGCACTACCACGCGCACCTGGCGCAGGGCGAGGTGGATGTGGTGATCGGCAACTGGCCCCAGCCCCCGGACGACCTGCACATGGGCCGCCTGTTTGGTGACGAAGTGGTCTGCCTGGTCG
>NZ_QAIM01000411.1:7879-20090 GCF_003061035.1 Acidovorax sp. HMWF018 | reverse complement strand
GGGTGGGGAACGCCATCGGCACCCACTTCATCGAGCTGGCCAAGAAGGACGCCGAGATGAACCAGCGCAACCTGCCGGACAAGGACCTGGCGTACTTCGAAGAAGGCGCGCAGTACTTCGGCGACTACGTGAAGGCCGTGGGGTGGGCGCAGAAATTCGCCGCCGCCAACCGCGAGGTGATGATGGGCCGCGTGATTGCCGCGCTGCGCCAAGTCATCACCAAGCCGTTCGAGACGCACATTGAGGCGGTGAACTGCCACCACAACTACGTGCAGCGCGAGACGCACTTCGGGCAAGACGTGTTCGTGACCCGCAAGGGCGCGGTGAGTGCCGAGCAAGGCAAGCTGGGGATCATCCCTGGGAGCATGGGGGCCAAGAGCTTCATCGTGCGCGGAAAAGGCAACCCTGAGAGCTTCAACAGCTGCAGCCACGGCGCAGGCCGCACCATGAGCCGCACCAAGGCCAAGAAGCTGTTCACCGTGGAAGACCAGATCAAGGCGACCGAAGGCGTGGAATGCCGAAAGGATGCGGATGTCATTGACGAGATTCCGATGGCGTACAAGAACATCGACGCGGTGATGGCGGCGCAGGAAGACCTGGTGGAGGTGGTGTACACGCTAAAGCAAGTCGTGTGCGTGAAGGGATGAACGTGCAGCAACTGGACTTAGACGGCTCCACCGGCGAAGGCGGCGGCCAGATCCTGCGCACCGGCCTTGCCCTGTCCATGGTCACCGGCCGCCCACTGCACATCACGCGCATCCGTGCGGGGCGGCCCAAGCCGGGGCTGATGCGCCAGCACCTGGCCTGCGTGCAAGCGGCGGTGGCCGTGTGCGGCGGGCAGGCCCAAGGCGCGGAGCTGAATTCGCAAACGCTGGTGTTCACACCCGGCGTAGTGCGTGCGGGCGACTACCGTTTTCAGATTGCCACCGCAGGCAGTTGCCTGCTGGTGCTGCAGACGGTGCTGCCCGCGCTGATGCTGGCCGACGGGCTGAGCAAGGTCGAGTTGGCGGGTGGCACGCACAACCCGATGGCGCCGCCGTTTGATTTTCTGGAACGCGCCTTTGCGCCGCTGGTGCGGCGGCTGGGTGTGGGGCTGGAGCTGCAATTGCAGCGGCGGGGCTTCTACCCCGCCGGGGGCGGCGAGCTGGTGGCGCACATCGTGCCCGCCACCACGCAGCCGCTGGCGCCGGTGGATGTGCTAGAGCGCGGCCCGCTGCAAAACGGCTGGGGCGAGGCACTGGCACCCGGCCTGGCGCGCAACATTGCTACGCGGGAGCTGGAGGCGCTGGGCCAGCGCATGGGTTGGACGTTCGAGGCCGGCCAACTGCGCCAGCCATCCACACGCCAGAACGAGGGCCCGGGCAATGCGCTGATCGCCACGCTGGAGTATGCGCAGGTGACCGAGGTGTTTTGCCAGTTGGGCGAGCGCAGTCTGACGGCCGAGCAGGTGGCCAAGCGGCTGGTGGACGAAGTGCGCGCCTACCAGCGCAGCACCGGCGCGCTGGGCCCGCACCTGGCGGACCAGTGGATGCTGCCGCTGGCCCTGTCTGTGTGGCGCAGTGGGCACGCCGCGCGCTACACCTGCACCAAGGTAACGCAGCACACGGTTACCAATGCGCAGACCATCGCGCTAGGCTTGCCGGTTCAGGTTCAGATCAGCCCCTCAGAGGATGCAATGCACGTTGAGATATCTCCCGTGCCCTGAAGGGCCAGCGCGGCATGGACCCATACCCTGGCTATATCCATATGACCAGGGCCGTAGAACAAGTGGTTCAGAATGCGCACCACACCCCTTCCCTTTGACCCATCCGACACCTCACAGGAGACGCCATGAAAGTTGACAACATTCTTCAGACCATTGGCAACACGCCCCACGTGCGCATCAACCGCCTGTTCGGCCCTGGCGCCAATGTGTGGGTGAAGTCGGAGCGCAGCAACCCCGGCGGCTCCATCAAGGACCGCATTGCGCTGGCGATGGTGGAAGACGCGGAAAAGTCCGGCGCCCTGAAGCCCGGCGGCACCATCATCGAGCCCACCAGCGGCAACACCGGCATTGGCCTGGCGCTGGTGGCGGCCGTCAAGGGCTACAAGCTCGTCCTCGTGATGCCCGACAGCATGAGCATCGAACGCCGCCGCCTGATGCTGGCCTATGGCGCGCAGTTCGACCTGACTCCGCGCGAAAAAGGCATGAAGGGCGCCATCGCCCGCGCGCAAGAGCTGCAGGCGCAGACGCCTGGCTCGTGGATTCCGCAGCAGTTCGAGAACCCCGCCAACATCGACATCCATGTGCGCACCACGGCGCAGGAGATCCTGGCAGATTTCCCCGACGGCATTGATGTGCTGATCACGGGGGTGGGCACCGGTGGTCACATCACGGGCGTGGCGCGGGTGCTCAAAGCCAAGTTCCCCCAACTCAAGGTGTTTGCGGTGGAGCCCACGGCCTCGCCGGTGATCTCGGGCGGCGCACCGTCGCCCCACCCCATCCAGGGCATTGGCGCGGGGTTCATCCCCAAGAACCTCGACACCAGCCTGCTCGACGGCGTGATCCAGGTCGATGCCGAACCGGCCCGCGAATACGCCCGCCGCTCTGCGCGCGAAGAGGGCATCCTGGTGGGCATCTCGTCCGGCGCCACCTTGGCCGCCATTGCCCAGAAGCTGCCCGAGCTGCCCGCAGGCGCCAAGGTGCTGGGCTTCAACTACGACACGGGCGAGCGCTACCTGTCGGTGGAAGGTTTCCTGCCGGCCTGATGGCCGCTGGCACGCAGCGCACTCACACCAGGGCCCTTCGGGGCCCATTTTTTTTGGGCTGCGCAGCACAAAGCCACGGCCAGCCGTCCTACAGCGGCGGGGCACGCAGGCCAGAACAATCAGTGTTCGCACCGGCCCACCTCTGCGGTGATTTCGCCGGAGCCCCTCCCAACGATTGCAACTGCCCATGGCCCCGAACTCCGCGACAGACTCCCAGCCTATTGCGTTCAAGGTGCTCACCGTGAACGTGCACAAGGGCTTCACCACCTTCAACCGGCGCTTCATGCTGCACGAGCTGCGCGAGGCCGTGCGGGGCGTGGCGGCCGACCTGGTGTTCTTGCAGGAGGTGCTGGGCACGCACCACCGGCACGCCAGCCGGTTCGCCAACTTTCCGCAGGTGCCGCACTACGAGTTTCTGGCCGACACAATCTGGTCGCAATACGCCTACGGCCGCAATGCGGTGTATGACAACGGCGACCACGGCAATGCGCTGTTGTCCAAGTTTCCGATCACGCACTACGAGAACCACGACATCTCGGTGAGCGGGCCCGAACGGCGCGGCATGCTGCACTGCATGCTGCAGCCCCCCGGGCACCACCTGCCGGTGCATGCCGTATGTGTGCACCTGGGCCTGCAGGAGTCGCACCGGCAGCACCAGCTGCGCCGCGTGTGCGACCTGGTCAACAGCTTTCCCGCCCACGAGCCCGTGGTGCTGGCGGGCGACTTCAACGACTGGCGCCACCGTGCCCACCGGGTGCTTCAGCACGAGGCGGGATTGCAGGAAGTGTTTGTGCAGGCCTTTGGCCGGGCGGTGCGCACGTTTCCGGCGGCCATGCCGCTGCTGGCGCTGGACCGCATTTATGTGCGCAACGCGACGGTTCACTCGCCACTGGCATTGCCCAAGAAACCCTGGGACAAGCTCTCGGACCATGCGCCCCTGGCTGCGGAGATCCTGCTATGAAACGCCCTACCTTCCGCGCGCCACGCTCGTCCCGCTGGGTGCCCGGCAACCATTTCGAGTTGCTCGAAAACGGCGAGGAGTTCTTTCCCCGCGTGTTCCAGGCCATTGCCGAAGCCCGGCGCGAGGTGATGCTGGAAACCTTCATCCTGTTCGAGGACAAGATCGGCCAGCAGCTGCACGCCGCTTTACTGGCGGCCGCCCGGCGGGGCGTGGAGGTGCATGTGCTGGTGGACGGCTTTGGCTCGCCCGATCTGTCGGACCAGTTTGTCGGCAGCCTGGTGGAGGCCGGCGTGCACTTTCGCATCTTTGACCCGGGCCGCCGTTTCCTGGGCCAGCGGCTGAACCTGCTGCGCCGCATGCATCGCAAGATCGTGGTGGTGGACGGACACCTGGGGTTCATTGGTGGCATCAACTACTCGGCCGACCATGTGGCCGACTTTGGCCCCGAAGCCAAGCAGGACTATGCCGTGCAGGTGCGCGGCCCCATCGTGGCGCAGATGCACCACTTCACCCGCGAGGCCGTGCTCAGCCGCCAGGACCGCAAGCGCCACCAGGCCGCAGGCATCACCGGGCGCCCGCACGCGGGCACGGCCCATGCCATGTTCGTGACACGCGACAACCAGCAGCACACCAACGACATCGAGCGCCACTACCGCGTGGCCCTGCGCGCAGCGCGCAGCCGGGTGGTGATTGCCAACGCCTACTTCTTCCCGGGTTACCGGTTCATCCGCGAGATGCGGCGCGCCGCGAAACGGGGGGTGGATGTGCGCATCATCCTGCAAGGCCAGCCCGACATGCCCATCGTCAAGACGGCAGCCAGCCTGCTGTACGACCACCTGCAGCGCGCAGGCGTGCGGGTGTACGAATACTGCGACCGCCCGCTGCACGGCAAGGTGGCGCTGGTGGACGAGGACTGGTCCACCGTGGGCTCCAGCAACCTTGACCCGCTGAGCCTGTCGCTGAACCTCGAGGCCAACGTGATCATCCAGGACCGCGCGTTCAACGCCCATCTGCACCGCCGCCTGTCGCACCTCATGGAGCACAGCTGCAAGCAGGTGGAAGCCACAGCCCCCAGCCGCTGGAACGGCCTGCGCCTGCTGCGCAGCTATGCGGTGTTCCACTTGCTGCGCTGGTTCCCCGCATGGGCGGGCTGGCTGCCCCGGCACGAGCCCCACATCACGCTCGCCAACCCAGGGGCGGATGCGGCAGAGCCCGCCACCTGAACTGGCAGGCGCCCACCATGGCCATCCCCACGCTGCACGCGGACACCCAGGCGGGCGGCGCCACCGACGCCCTGCAGGCGCCATCCCGCAGAAGCAGCAACCGCAACACCCCCAGCGGCTGGCGGCGTTGGCCGCAGCAAGCCTGGTGGCCCTGGCTCACCCGGGGGCTCGCCCTCGCCTTCTTTGCGGTGGTGGCCGGGCTGATTTTTCGGCAGGCACGCACGGTGGACTGGCCCGCCGTGCTGCAGGCGCTGCGCGACCTGCCCACCACCGCACTGGCGCTGGGCGGCGCGCTGGCGCTGCTGAGCCACTTCACCTACGGTAGCTTTGACTGGGTGGGGCGCCATTGCAGCGGCCACCGCCTGACGCGCGGCACCACGCTGGCGATTGCCATGACGAGCTATCCGTTCACGCTCAACCTGGGCTCGCTGATTGGCGGCGTGGGCGTGCGCTACCGCCTGTACGACCGGCGCGGTGTGGACCCCGGCACCATCGGCCAGGTGGTGGGCACCAGCATCGTGACCAACTGGGTGGGCTACCTGATGCTGGCAGGCGTGCTGTCATGGTTGTGGCAGCCACCGGCAGTGGCCGGGTGGACGGTAGCGCCCTGGCAATGGCACTTGGGCGGCACGGTACTGGGCGGCCTGCCGCTGGCCTACCTGGCACTGTGCGCGGTGCGCAGGGGCCGCGCGCTCACGCTGCGCGGCCACGCGTTTCCGCTGCCGCACTGGCCCGTGGCACTGTGGCAAATCGCGGCATCGGCCACCAACTGGATGCTGATGGGCGCCGCACTGTGGACGGTGCTGCAACACCAGGTGGCCTACCCCGCCGCCCTGGCCACAGTGCTGCTGGGCGCCGTGGCCGGGCTGGTGCTGCGCGTGCCTGCGGGCCTGGGTGTGCTGGAGGCCGTGGGCGTGGCGCTGCTGGCCACCGACGCATTGGGGCAAGAACAGGTGCTGGCGGCACTGCTGGCCTACCGGGCGCTGTACTACTTTGGGCCGTTGGTGCTGGCCGCCGTGGCACTGGGTGTGGCCGAGCTGCGCTGGCGCCAGGGGCCTGCGCAAGGCATGCAGCGCACTCTGCAGTGAGAATTTCAGCCAAAAGTGCCAGATGCGCTAGTGCATATTGGCCTTGTTGCTATCATTTTTGCATAGCCTTGCCGCCCGATACCCCGGTGACTCGGTCCGACAGGGGTTCCGCCCGCTGCGCGGACCCCGTATCATCCCGGCCCCACGCCATTGCTTTTCGCCCGATCGACACGGGCCCGCAAGACCATGATCCGACTCTCCGAAATCCGGCTGCCGTTCACCGTGGCCGAAGCCCCCGAGGCGCCCCTGCGCGCCGCTGCCGCCCAAATCCTGGGCCTGGCTGACGCCGACATTGCCCACCTGCACGTCTTCAAGCGCAGCTTTGACGCACGCAAGGTGGATCTGCTGGCGGTCTACATCGTGGACATCACGCTGGCCCAGCCCGAACGCGAAGCTGCGCTGCTCGCAAAGTTTGCTGGCAACCCACACATCCAGCCCACGCCCGACATGGCCTGGCACCCCGTGGGCCAGGCGCCTGCCGACCTGCCCTTGCGCCCGGTAGTGGTGGGCTTTGGCCCCTGCGGCATCTTTGCTGCGCTGGTGCTGGCGCAGATGGGCTTCAAGCCCATCGTGCTGGAGCGCGGCAAGACCGTGCGCGAACGTACCAAGGACACCTGGGGCCTGTGGCGCAAGCGTGAGCTGCACGCCGAAAGCAACGTGCAGTTTGGCGAGGGCGGCGCCGGTACGTTCAGCGACGGCAAGCTCTACAGCCAGATCAAGGACCCGCGCCACCTGGGCCGCAAGGTGATGAACGAGTTCGTCAAAGCCGGTGCGCCCGAAGAAATCCTGTATGTCGCCCACCCGCACATCGGTACCTTCAAGCTGGTGAAGGTGGTGGAAAACCTGCGCGAACAGATCATTGCGCTGGGCGGCGAGATCCGCTTTGAGCAGCGCGTGACGGACGTGATCATCGAAGGCACAGGCGGTGCGCGCCACCTGCGCGGCCTGAAAGTGCTCAACCAGGCCACGGGCGAGACGACTGAGCTGCGCGCCGACCACGTGGTGATGGCGCTGGGCCACAGCTCGCGCGACACCTTTGCCATGCTGTACCAGCGTGGCGTGGCCATGGAGGCCAAGCCGTTCTCCATCGGCTTTCGCATCGAGCACCCGCAGGGCGTGATCGACCGCGCGCGCTGGGGCCGCCACGCAGGCCACCCGCTGCTGGGCGCAGCCGACTACAAGCTGGTGCACCACGCCGCCAATGGCCGCGCGGTGTACAGCTTCTGCATGTGCCCCGGCGGCACGGTGGTGGCCGCTACCAGCGAGCCCCACCGCGTGGTGACCAACGGCATGAGCCAGTATTCACGCAACGAGCGCAATGCCAACGCGGGCATGGTGGTGGGCATCGACCCCCGCGATTACCCGCAGGACGCGCAGGCGTTTGAAACCCACCTGGGCCAGACCTACGGCGTGGAGGCCCTGCCCGCCGGGCAGTTCCACCCCCTGTCGGGCAGCGTGCTGCAGCGCCAGCTCGAATCGAATGCGTTTGTGCTGGGCGGCCGTGACTACAGCGCACCGGGCCAACTGGTGGGCGAGTTCATTGCGGGCAAGCCTTCGACCCAGCTGGGCAGCGTGGAGCCCTCGTACAAGCCCGGCGTGGCGCTGGGCGATTTGCACGCCGCCCTGCCCGGCTATGCCATCGAGGCCCTGCGCGAGTCGCTGCCCGTGTTCGGCCGCAAGATCAAGGGCTTTGACATGCACGACGCGGTGCTGACGGGCGTGGAGACGCGTACCTCGTCGCCGCTCAAGATCGGGCGAGGCGAGAACCTGCAAAGCCTGAACACGCCGGGCCTGTACCCGGCGGGCGAAGGCGCCAGCTACGCGGGCGGCATTCTGTCCGCCGGCGTGGATGGCATCAAAGTCGGCGAGGCCGTGGCCCGCAGCCTGCTGGGCGCTGCCGGCTGACCTGCCTCCTGGCGGTGCCGGCCCGTGGCACCGCTTACTTGCGCTGCAAAAAGTCCACGGCCAGCGCCGCCAGCGAGCGGGCGCCCACGGGCAACTGGTCTTCGTCGATGTCGAACAGCGCAGAGTGGTTGGGCGGGGCCTTGGCAAAATCCTTGCCCTTGGGTGGCGCCCCCAGGAAGTAGAAGAAGCCCGGCACGACCTTCTGGAACTCCGAGAAGTCCTCCGACCCTGCCACCTTCGGGATCACCATGGTCTTGCCGCCCATGGCCAGGTTCAGCGCGGGCAGCGAGGCCTGCGTGAGCGGCGCGGGGTTGGTGGTCACGGGGTAGGCCACGGGGCCAAAACGCACGCTGGCCTTGGCACCGCTGGCGGCGGCAATCGACTCGGCCGTGGTGGTGATGCGCTTGAGCGCTTCCTGGCGCATGTCTTCGTCAAAGGTGCGCAGCGTGCCCATCATCTCCACCTTGTCGGGGATGATGTTGTAGCGGGTGCCGCCCTGGATCTGGCCGATGGTGACCACCGCCGGCTCCTGGCTGATATTGAGCTGGCGGCTCACCACGGTCTGCCGGCCCATCACCACCTGGCTGGCGGCCACGATGGGGTCGATAGTGGCCCAGGGCGAAGAGCCATGGCCGCCACGCCCTTCCACATGGATGGTGATGTTGTCAGACCCGGCCATCAGCGGGCCGCTGCGGTAGCCCACCACGCCGCCAGGCAGGTTGGAGGTGATGTGCAGCCCGTAGATGGCCTGCACGTCCTTGAGCGCACCGGCTTCGATCATGGCCTTGGCGCCGAAGCTGGGCACCTTGCCGTTGGCGTCGGGCTCCACGGGCGCGCCCTCTTCGGCGGGCTGGAAGATGAACTTGATCGTGCCCGGCAGCTGCGCCTTCATGCCCGCCAGCACCTCAGCCGCGCCCATCAGCATGGCGGTGTGGGCGTCATGGCCACAGGCGTGCATCACGGGCACTTCCTTGCCCAGGTAGTTGGCCTTGGCTTTGCTCGCAAACGGCAGGCCGGTGTTCTCGGGCACGGGCAGGGCATCCATGTCAGCGCGCAGGGCCACCACCTTGCCGGGCAGGCCCCCCTTGAGCGTGCCCACCACGCCGGTGCCGCCCACGCCGGTCTGCACGTCCATGCCCAGCTTCTTCAGATGCTCGGCCACGAGCTTGGCCGTGCGCACTTCCTGGCCCGAGAGTTCGGGGTGGGCATGGATGTCGCGGCGCCAGTTGACCATCTTGGGCGCCAAGGCCGTCACGGCGGCATCGATGGCCTGCAGGCCGGCGGCGTCCAGGGCCTGGGCCTGGGCGGACGATGCGAACGTCAGCCCGCTGAGAAGCAGGCCGGTGGCCAGCGAGATGGCAGAGAGGGGTTTGTGCATGAGACAGATCCGTGCAGGAAGTGAAAACAAAAGGGAACGCGGCAAAAAACGCACGTTCATGCTAAGAGCCCACCCCACGCTGCAGACAAGCGAAAATGGCCATCCAAAGAGCCAATATCGCCATGCCCCGTTCTTCTGTCCCCTCTGCGACGGCGCCGGTTTTTCGCATCGACATCCCGCTGCTGCCCGAATCGGCGGTGGGCAACGCACTGCAGTTCATCGACCTCTTGCGCAGCGCCAATCTGCTGGCCGGCTTGCGGGGCGGCGCTGGCTCGCCCCGCCTGGCCTGGCGGCTGCTGGACGCCCAAGGCCAGCCGCTGGCGCACCAGCCGGGCCCGCTGGCGGCCTACACGCAGCCCACGGCGGCACCTGCCGAGGGGCCGGCATTCGCCTGGTTCATTCCCTCCTTCCACGCCGCCGACATCCCCGCCATCCGCAGCGTGGCGTCGCGCCACCGCGCCCTCTCGCGCCAGATCGGCATTGCGCTGGATGCCGGGCACAAGGTGCTCACCGTCGGCAACGGTGCCTGGCTGGCGGCGCAGAGCGGGCGCCTGCAGGGCCGCCGCTGCGGCCTGCCGTGGTTCTACCTGGCCGGGTTTGAGCGCGACTTTCCCGACAGCGACCTCGATGCAGGCCACGACCTGATCGATGACGGCCCCTGGCTCAGCTGTGCGCTGCCCCACAGTCTGGGAGAAATGGCCATCGCCCTGGTGCGCCACGCACTGGGCGACGCGCTGGCCCAGACCTGTGCCAGCGTGCTGCGGCCCGACCACGAACGCGCCCGGGCTGCGCTGCAGGCCAACGCGCAGCAACACATCCCAGCGACGCGCGACAGCACCCTGGCCCGCGCCATGGCCTGGATGGAGACCCATCTGGACGAGCCCTATTCGCTGGCCCGGCTGGCCGAGGCGGCGGCGGTGAGCCCGCGCACTTTGCTGCGGCACTTTCAGCTGGAGCTGTCGCAGTCGCCGCTGGACCACCTGCACAGCCTGCGCTGCGCACGCGCCAAGGTGCTGCTGGAGGTGACGCTGGAGAGTGTGCCCAGCATTGCCACGGCCTGCGGCTATGCCGACCCGGCGGCGTTCCGGCGCATCTTTGTGCGCTACACCGGCATGGCACCGGCCGAGTACCGCAAGCGCCATGCACTGCGCGCGCCGCGCAGGCGCTGGCGGGTGGATCTGACGTGAAAGCCCGGTGTTCTCTCGCCTAGCGAGGCAGCGCGTTGCCCGAAGGCAGGCGAAACGCCTCCACCAGCTCGGCCAGCTGCTGCGCCTGCACCCGCAGGCCTTGTGCGGCGGCGGAGGATTCCTCCACCAGCGCGGCGTTCTGCTGCGTCATCTGGTCGAGCTGCGAGACCGCCTCGCCCACCTGGCTCAGGCCCGTGGTCTGCTCGCGCGCCGCAGTGCTGATCTCGCCAATGATGGTGGCCACCTGCTGCACCGAGTTCACGATCTCGCCCATGGTGCCGCCTGCCGCGTGGACCAGCTGGGTGCCTTCGTCCACCTGCCGCACGCTGTCGCTGATCAGGCCCCCGATCTCCTTGGCCGCCGTGGCGGAACGCTGCGCCAGGCTGCGCACTTCGCTCGCCACCACCGCAAAGCCACGGCCCTGCTCACCGGCACGGGCTGCCTCCACGGCCGCATTCAGCGCGAGGATGTTGGTCTGGAAGGCAATGCCATCGATCACGCTGGTGATGTCGGCAATGCGGCGCGACGACAGCGCAATGCCGTCCATGGTGCCCACCACGCGGTCCACCGCCTCGCGCCCGCGCTGGGCCACGCTGCTGGCGCCAGTGGCCAGGGTGCTGGCCTGCGCAGCCGCGTCGGCGCTGTGGCGCACGGTGGCCAGCAGCTCCTCCATGCTGGCGGCGATCTCTTCGAGGTTGGAGGCCGTCTGCTCGGTGCGGGCCGACAGGTCGCTGTTGCCTGCCGCGATCTCGCTGCTGGCACCGGCCACCGAGGTGCTGGCCTGGCGCATGCCCACCACGAGTTCGGCCAGCCGTGCCTGCATGCCGCCCAGGCGCGCCAGCAGGGCCTGCAGTTCGTCGCGGTTGCCCGCCTGCGGCTCGGGCACGGGGGAGGTGAGATCGCCTTCGGCAATGCGGTCGGTCACCTCGGACGCATGGGCCAGGGGCTGCAGGATGGAGCGCGACAGCAGCCAGGCACAGGCCAGGCTCAGCAGCAAGCCCACCAACGAGCCCGCCGCCAGCAGCGTGATGCCCTGGCTTTCGCTGCGGGCGGCAGCGGCACGCGCTTCGGCCACACGCTGGCGCTGGTATTCGGCCAGCTTGTCCACGGATGCGGCGTAGGCGTCTGCCGCAGGACGCAGCTGCTTGGCAATGGCGTCGGGCGGCAAGGCCTCGCCCGCCTTGCGGCGCTTGACGAGGTCGTCCCGCACCGTGCGAAAACCGTTGCCCGCCTTGTCAATGGCATCGAACAACGCCTGGGATTCCGGGTCTGCCGCCAGCTCGTCCAGGCGCTTGCGGACTTCGGACGAGCGGGCCGAGGTGGTCTTGCGGTCGGCGTCGATGCGCGCCGCGTAGGCGGGGTTGTTGTCGATCTCCAGCAGCGTTTCGGCGCGGGCGGAGCTGAGCACCACGATGGCGTGCAGCTCCCGCGCCAGCAGCGCGCGCTCGGACGACGCACCGCCCAGGTCGTCCGCAATGTCCTGCAGCCCGGCCAGCCGCCAGATGCCTACCGCCGCCGACAGGGACATGACGAGGCAGACCACACCAAAAGCCAGGGCCAGGCGGACAGCAACACGTGCGTGGGAGATGGACATGGGAGGCTCTCGTGAGGGTGAATGGGGCAACGCGGGACAGCCGCTGGAGGTGGCAGGCGTTGGGAATGTATCGACAAAAGGTTACAAGTCCTTGAGCCGCCCCACAACAGGCCACACCCTGCCGGAG
>NZ_QAIM01000411.1:0-7850 GCF_003061035.1 Acidovorax sp. HMWF018 | reverse complement strand
CGCAACGCAACAACAAAAAGGCCGCCACAGTGCAAGACTGTGGCGGCCCTCGGTGCCGATCAGGCGTTGCGCCTGAGGCGGTTCGGGTTATTGCTGCTGTGCGTTCTGCAGCGCAGCAATGCGCTCTTCAATGGGCGGGTGGGTGCTGAACAGCTTGCCAATGCCACCGGCGATGCCCATGGCCGCCACGCTCTTGGGCAGCTCGCCGGGGTGCATGCCACCCAGGCGGGCCAGCGCGTTGATCATGGGCTGGCGGCGGCCCATCAGCTGGGCTGCGCCCGCGTCGGCGCGGAACTCGCGCTGGCGGCTGAACCAGGCCACGATCATCGCGGCCACAAAGCCCAGCACGATGTCGAGCACGATGGTGGTCACGTAGTAGCCGATGCCGGGGCCCGAGCTGTTCTCGTCGTTCTTGCGCAGGAAGCTGTCCACCGCGTAGCCAATGACGCGCGACAGGAACACCACGAAGGTGTTCATCACGCCCTGGATCAGCGTCATGGTCACCATGTCGCCGTTGGCGATGTGGGCCACTTCGTGGCCGATCACGGCCTCGACCTCGTCGCGGGTCATGCCCTGCAGCAGGCCGGTGGACACCGCCACCAGGGCGGAGTTCTTGAACGCGCCCGTGGCAAACGCATTGGGGTCGCCTTCAAAGATGCCGACTTCGGGCATGCCGATCTGGGCCTGGTCGGCGAACTTGCGCACGGTCTCGACGATCCAGCGCTCGTCCGGCGAGCCGGAGCCATCGATCACGCGCACACCCGAGGTCCACTTGGCCATGGGCTTGCTGATGAGCAGCGAGATGATCGCGCCGCCAAAACCCATGATGAGCGCGAAGCCCAGCAGCGCGCCCAGGTTGAGCCCGTTGGCCGTGAGGTAGCGGTTCACGCCCAGCAGGCTGGCCACCACCCCCAGCACGACAACGACGGCCAGGTTGGTCATCACAAACAAAAGGATCCGCTTCATGGAATGGTTTCTCCGTGGGGTAAACAACAACGAGTGTTTGCTGGCTCAGATGGGGGCCGGGGGCGCCGCTTCAAGCGCCAGTCTCCAGGCGGCGAGGCCGTGGCAGCCCCCCATGGCCGCGATTTCATCGCGCTATGGTAGGTGCAAACCCCGGCCGGGGCCTTATCACACAAGCCTTGGCGGGAATTACGAAACCGCCGCAGCCCGCAAGGGCCGGAACACCTGCGCATCGGCATAGAAGCCCGGCGCTGCATTGGCCGGCCACCAGCCGGGCACGCCCAGCACCGGCAGCGGCGTGAAGGGCTTGCTGGACCATGCCGAGGCCTCCACCTGCCCTGCCAGCCACGCATCCACCTCCGCTATGGAATCAATAGCTGCCGGCGCATGAAATACGTGCGCCACCATGGGTTTTCGCGGGAAAACCAGCTTTTCGAGCAGTGCGTGCCCGAACAGCACCAGCCGGACCTGACCCCACAGCGGGCGCAGGTCGATGAACAGGCGCTGCCAGTCCCTCGCCCGGAGCGCGTCCCACAGGGCATCCGGCGCCTGCAGCAGTGCGCCGTTTTCATCAAACACCGTGAGTGCATCGCGCAGCGGTCCGCGCACGGCCTGCACGCCATCGGCGGCGATGGCCTGGGCCTGCAGCTGGTTCAGGCGCCGCTTGGTGTGCGGAAACCGCAACCACACCAGGCCGTTGAAAAAGTCGTGCAGGTTGTCGCGCGTGGGCACGCGGCGGGTGTCCCAGATGTACTGCTCGTAGGCGGTGCCTTCGGGCAGCGCGGACTGGGGCACAAAGACCACGGGAGCACCCTGCGGCGCTGCGGTCTGCAATGCCTGGTGCACCGATGGGTCATCCTGCAACAGCTCCCGGGCCAGGGGTTGGCCCAGGCCGCGCCACGGCGCCAGCCAGGGAGCGCTCCAGTCGATGGCGTCGAAGGGCGGACTTACACCAGCCGCCACGGCAGGGCTTCACCGGCGCGCAGGGGCTTGAGTTCGGCTTCGCCAAACGCAAAGCTGTCGGGCGGCGTCCACGACTCGCGGCGCAGGGTGATGGTGGTGGTGTTGCGCGGCAGGCTGTAGAAGTCCGGGCCGTGAAAGCTGGCGAAGCCTTCGAGCTGGTCGAGTGCCCCGGCATTGTCGAACGCCTCGGCATACATCTCGATGGCCGCGTGGGCGGTGTAGCAGCCCGCGCAGCCGGTGGCGTGCTCCTTGAGGTGCGCCGGGTGCGGTGCACTGTCGGTGCCCAAAAAGAACTTGCTGCTGCCGCTGGTGGCAGCCTGCACCAGGGCCACACGATGGGTCTCGCGCTTGAGCACCGGCAGGCAGTAGTAATGGGGGCGCACGCCGCCGATGAAGATGGCGTTGCGGTTGTACAGCAGGTGGTGCGCGGTGATGGTGGCGGCGGTGAAGCGGTCGGCGCTGGCCACGTAGTCGGCCGCATCCTTGGTGGTGATGTGCTCGAAGACGATCTTTAGCTCGGGGAAGTCGCGGCGCAGCGGGATGAGCTGCTGCTCGATGAACACGGCCTCGCGGTCGAACAGGTCGATATCGCTGCTGGTCACTTCGCCGTGCACCAGCAGCAGCATGCCGGCCTTCTGCATGGCTTCCAGCGTTTTATAGGTCTTGCGCAGGTCGGTCACGCCCGCGTCGCTGTTGGTGGTGGCGCCTGCGGGGTAGAGCTTGCAGGCCACCACGCCTGCGGCCTTGGCACGCACGATTTCTTCGGGTGGGAGGTTGTCGGTCAGGTACAGCGTCATCAGCGGCTCAAAGCGCATGCCTGCGGGCACGGCGGCCAGGATGCGCTGCTTGTAGGCCAGGGCCTGCTCGGCCGTGGTGACCGGTGGGCGCAGATTGGGCATGATGATCGCACGCCCGAACTGGGCGGCGGTGTGGGGCACGACGGTGTGCAGGGGCTCGCCGTCGCGCACGTGCAGGTGCCAGTCGTCGGGGCGGGTGATGGTGAGGGTTTGGGGGGCTGCAGTCATGGGCGTCATTGTCCCATTGCGGACATGCCGCCTCCAAGCGCTCTCATTTTCATAGCTAGCAAGGCATATGTTCGTAGCGCTACCGCATGAATCGGCTCATCACGGTAGCGCCAGGGGCAGATCTGCCGGTTTATTCGGCGGTGATCCCTGCGCGTTTGACGACCGCGCCGAACTTCACCATCCGGTCCGCCATCATTTTTTCGAACGCGGCGGGCGACATCTCTTCCGGCACGATCACGCCACGGTCCTTGAGGTTGGCCACCATGGCGGGCGATGTGGCCACTTGGCGCACGGCCTTGTATAGCGTCTGCACCACCGCATCGGGTGTGCCCGCAGGCGCGGCCAGGCCCGTCCAGGAGGTGAGGTTGAGCTCGGGGTGGCCCACCTCGGCCATGGTGGGCACATCGGGCAGTTGCGGCAGGCGCTGGTCGGCCGCCACGGCCAGGGCGCGCACCTTGCCCGCCTGGATGTGGGGCAGCATGATAACCAGGTTGTCGAGGATGAACTGCACCTCGTTGCCCAGCACGCCTGTGATCAGCGGCGTGCCCCCGCGGTAGGGAATGTGCGTGGTGAACACGCCCGTGGAGACCTTGAGCATTTCCACGTTGAGCTGGCCCATGCTGCCCACGCCGCCGCTGCCGTAGTTGAGCTTGCCGGGGTTCTTCTTGGCGTAGTCGATGAACTCCTTGAAGGTCTTGAAAGGCAGGCTGCTGTGCACCACCAGGGCGTTAGGCTGGCGGCCCAGGATGGCGATGTTTTCAAAGTCCTTGACGGGGTCGTAGCCGATCTTGGGCTGGGTGAGCGGGTTGGCCAGGTGGCTGCTTTGCGACGACACCACCAGGGTGTAGCCGTCGGCCTTGGAGCGCGCCACATACTGCGCGCCCACCGAGCCACCCGCGCCGGCGCGGTTTTCCACCACGATGGGCACGCCCAGCACGCGCGACAGCGGCTCGGAATACTGGCGCGCCATGATGTCCACCGACCCACCCGGCGGGAAGGGCACCACCAGCGTGATCGGGCGCGAAGGGAACTTGTCTTGCGCCATGGCGGGCAGCGCGGCCAGGCCGGCAAGGCCCAGTCCGGTGGTCAGAAGATGGCGACGGGAAGGTGTGGTGTGCATGACGATCAAAGAACTCAAAAAAGGGGCGGGAGGTACAAGAAATCAGGGGTGTGCCAGCACGGCCAGCGCCACGGCCTGCGCGCGTGGCACAAAGGTGGACAGCTCGCAGTACTCGCGTTCGGTGTGTGCGTGGCCGCCCACCGGGCCCGTAGCGCACAGCGTAGGCACGCCCACCGATGCGGTCAGGCCGCTGTCGGCCGCGCCGCCGGTGAACTCGCCTTGCACCTCAAAGCCCAGCGACCGCGCGCCTTGCTGGTACAGCGCCAGCAGGTCGTCCGGGGTGGGCTTCATGGGCAGGGTGCGGCGCGTGGTGGTGATGCGGCCCTGGGTACGGGGCACGGACTCTTCTTCGACGATGGCACGCACGCGCTCCAGCAGTTCGTCGGGGTTGGTGTCGGCGGTAAAGCGCAGGTCCACCTCAGCGCGGGCGTGTGGGGCCACCATGTTGGGCACGATGCCCCCTTGCACCACGCCCACGTTGCAGGTGACGCCCGTGGCCGGATCGGTCAGCGCATGCAGCGCAAGGGTCTTGCGGGCCAAGGCTTCGATGGCACTGGCGCCAGCGGCGTGGTTGATGCCTGCATGCGCGGCCACGCCCTGCACCTCGAACTCCACCACCATCGAGCCCTTGCGGCTGGTGACCACGTTGCCGCTGACACGGCCGGGCTCGGCGTTGAACACCACACGCGCCCCCCGCACGCGGGCCATGATGAGGTCACGCGTGGCGGGCGAACCGATCTCTTCATCGCATGAGAAGAACAGGTGCAGCGGCGCCTGCAGGCCGCCGCAGCGCGCAAAGGCCTCGGCCACAAACACGTTGAGCACCAGGCCGGACTTCATATCGGCCACGCCTGGGCCGTAGGCGCGCCCCGCTTCTTCGCGGTAAGGGCGCTTGGCCACGGTGCCATCGGGAAACACCGTGTCCATGTGCCCCATGAGGATGATGGGCGCGCCACCGGCTGCAGCGCCCTCTGCCGGGTTGACCTGCGCATGCAGCAGCACGCCATAGCCGGGCACGGGCTCGAACTGCACCGGCACACCGGCCGCCTGCAGGCGCTCGGCCAGGGCATGGGCCACGGCTGTCACGCCAGCCTCATTGCGGCTGCCGCTCTCGATATTGACCACTTTTTGCAACAGGTCTTGCATGGACTGCTGCTGTCTGGCCAGCCAGTCCAGGACCTGCGCACGCACCGGCAGCAGACCTTCGTTCAGGGTATTGAGCATCGTTGTCCTTGGGCAAGCCCCAGGTAGGGGCAAAATTTGGGTCGAAGTGTTGCACGCGACCCGGAGTTCTGCAACGTATTTTGCACGAATGAGAATTTTATGAAATCATCATTGCACGAATCCAGCGCCTTGCTGACCGAGCGGCTGGCCCGCCAGGACGCCGACCTGACCGCCAGCGAACGGGCGCTGGCCGAGGCCCTGGGGCGCGACTACCCCCACGCCCTGCTGGAGTCCGCCACCGCCCTCGCTGCGCGCACTGGCACCAGTGCATCGACCGTGGTGCGGCTGTTTGCCAAGCTGGGCTACGGCAGCTATGCCGAGGCCCAGCGCGAGGCGCGGGCCGAGGTCACCGCCCTGCTGCAAACGGCGGGGCAGCGCGCGCCGGTCACCATCGGCACCCGACGCAGCCTGCAGCAGTGTGTGGACGACGCGCTGCTGCACGACCAGCACAACCTCACCACCACGCGCGACGGACTGGACATGGCGGCCTTCGAGACCATGGTGGCACGTATCGCACAGGGCAAGGGACGCATCTTTGTGCTGGCGCAGATCAACAGCGCCCCGGTGGCCGCCTGGCTGGCGCTGCACCTGAACATGTGCCGCCCGGGCGTGCACGAACTGGGGGCTGGCGCGGTGGATGCCACCGACCAGCTGCTGTGGATCCAGCCCGAAGATGCCTTGCTGGTCTTCAGCATCCGCCGCTACGCAAGCGGGCCGGTGAAAGTGGCGCAGCGCTTTCGCGACGCCGGGGCCCAGGTGCTGGCCATCACCGACAGCGCCGCTGCGCCCTTGGCCGCGCTGTCCCACCACCGGCTGCAGGTGCGCACGTCCAATGCGTCGCCGTTCGACTCCTACACCGCCGCGTTCTTCCTGTGCAATGCGCTGGTGTCGGCCGTGGCCCAGCTGCGGCACAAGGCGGTGTCCGAGGCATTGAAGCGACGCGACGATCTGTGGACGGATTTCGAGTCGCAACTCATCGTGGAAAGCCCCTCGCCAGCCGGTCGGCGGAGCAAGCGTTAGCCTGCGCGCGGCAGACGTTCAGCCCTGGGTGGCCCCATGAAAAAAGCGCTCCAGAGAGCGCTTTTTTTGTAGCCCCCAACCCTTGCGGCAGGGGGGGCAAGCACCGTTCAGTGCTGCAGAATCTTGTTGAGGAAGTCCTTGGTACGCGGCTGGCGTGCGTCGGGGTTGTTGAAGAAGTCGTCCTTGGAGCAGTCTTCCAGGATCTTGCCGCCCACGTCCATGAAGATCACGCGGTTGCTCACCTTGCGCGCAAAGCCCATTTCGTGGGTCACGCACATCATGGTCATGCCTTCGTTGGCCAGGCCCACCATCACGTCCAGCACTTCACCGACCATTTCGGGGTCGAGCGCGGATGTGGGTTCGTCGAACAGCATCACGATGGGGTCCATGCTCAGCGCGCGCGCAATAGCCACACGCTGCTGCTGACCGCCCGAGAGCTGGCCGGGGAACTTGTCCTTGTGGGCGATCAGGCCCACGCGCTCCAGCATCTTGAGGCCGCGCTTCTTGGCGTCGTCCGCGCTGCGGCCCAGCACCTTGATCTGCGCAATGGTCAGGTTGTCCGTCACCGACAGGTGGGGGAACAGCTCGAAGTGCTGGAACACCATGCCCACGCGGCTGCGCAGCTTGGGCAGGTTGGTGCTGGGGTCATGCAGCTTCACGCCATCGACCGTGATCTCGCCCTTCTGGAAAGGTTCGAGCGCGTTGATGGTCTTGATGAGTGTGGACTTGCCGGAGCCCGAGGGCCCGCAGACCACGACCACTTCACCCTTGTTGATGGTGGCCGAGCACTCGTTGAGCACCTGCACCGGGCCATACCACTTGGATACGTTTTTGAGTTCGATCATTTCTTTTTCCTCAATCCAATCTCTTTTGCACCAGCCTCGATCAGCGGATGATCGCGATCTTCTGGTGCAGGCGCTTGACCGCCCAGGACAGCGCATAGCACATGATGAAGTACAGAACCGCAGCGGCCAGGTACGCCTCGATCGGACGACCAAAGTTCTTGCCCGCCACTTCAAAGCCCTTGAGCATGTCGTAGGCGCCAATGGCGTAAACCAGCGACGTGTCCTGGAACAGGATGATGGTCTGGGTGAGCAGCACGGGCAGCATGTTGCGGAACGCCTGGGGCAGCACCACCAGCTTCATGTTCTGGCCGTAGGTCATGCCCAATGCCTGGCCGGCGTACACCTGGCCGCGTGGGATGGACTGGATGCCAGCGCGCATGATTTCGCTGAAGTACGCTGCCTCAAAGGCAATGAAGGTGATGACTGCCGACACTTCCGCGCCAATGGGGCGGCCGATGATGGCGGGCACCAGCAGGAAGAACCACAGGATCACCATCACCAGCGGAATGGAGCGCATGCCGTTGACGTAGATGGTGGCAGGCACATCCAGCCACTTCTTGCCCGACAGGCGCATGAGTGCCAGCACGGTGCCGAACAGCACGCCCCCGATGGTAGCCACCAGCGTGAGGATCAGGCTGAAGTACAGCCCCTTGAGCACGAAGTTGGAGATCAGGTCCCAGTTGTAGAAGG
>NZ_QAIM01000041.1:0-13191 GCF_003061035.1 Acidovorax sp. HMWF018 | reverse complement strand
CGGTTCAACAAGCTGCCCCCGCCACGGGCGTGGGCGCCGTGGCCGGCGGTGTGCTGGGCGCCGTGGTGGGCAACCAGATCGGCAAGGGCAGCGGCCGCACCGCTGCCACCGTGCTAGGTGCCGTGGGCGGTGGTTATGTGGGCCACAAGGTCGAAGAGCGCACCCGCACCCACACGGTGTACCAGGTGGCGGTGCGCATGGAAGACGGCTCGCTGCGCCACTTCCAGCGCGCTGAACCCACTGCTGTGGGCACGCCCGTGGTGCTGCAGGGCAAGGGCTTCCGCGTGGACCAGGGCGGCTCGGCCCGTGCTGCAGACCCCTATGCGCAGCCGCAGCCCCAGCCGGGTGCGGTGCGGGTGTCGGACACCTACTGAGCCAGTTCGTCGCTTCCCCCAAAACAAAAGCCCGCAGACGCGGGCTTTTGTTTTGTTCAGCCGTTGGCTGATTGCCGCTTGGTGGGCGGGTTACAGCACCACCGGGATCTCGGTCGCAGGCGGGGTGTTGCGGCTGCGTCCACAGCGCACCAGGCCGTCGATCATCACCATGCCAATGCCCGGGATGTCGCCCAACTGCACGCTCTCCAGCAGCGTGGCACCGGCGGTGTGCTGGGCGCGGTCCATGAAGACGAAGTCGGCCGCGCGGCCCACCTCGATCAGGCCGCAGTTCAGGTTGCGGATGCGCGCCGTGTTGCCCGTGGCAAAGCAGAACACCAGTTCGGCGGGGATGTCGGCAAAGCTGGAGATCAGCGCAATCATGCGCAGCATGCCCAGCGGCTGCACGCCCGAGCCGGCCGGACCGTCTGTGCCCAAAATCACGCGGTGCGGGCACTTGAGCTCGATGGCCGCCCGCGCGGCCTGGATGGCGATCTTCTCGTTGCCGTTGTGCACCAGTTCGATGGCGCGCGACGACTTCTCGCACAACTCGCACACATGCTTCCAGGGCAGCGAGGTGTGGCCGCCATTGATGTGGCCGATCACGTCGGCATCGGCCTCCAGCACCACGTCCTTGTCGATCAGGCCCGAGCCTGGGATGGACGGTCCGCCCGTGTGGATGGTGCTCTGGATGCCGTGCTTGCGCGCCCAGGCCACCATCTGCTGGGCCTCGTAGCCCGCC
Source organism: Acidovorax sp. HMWF018 (assembly GCF_003061035.1). Lineage (NCBI taxonomy): Bacteria > Pseudomonadati > Pseudomonadota > Betaproteobacteria > Burkholderiales > Comamonadaceae > Acidovorax > Acidovorax sp. HMWF018. The sequence goes on along the minus strand of NZ_QAIM01000041.1, from coordinate 12,078 downwards.
TTGACGGAGCCCAGGCCCACTTCGCCCAGCAGCGTCACGCCGGCGTCGGCCAGGTCCTTGAAGTCCTGCTCGGTCATGCCTTTCTCGATGACCGGGGCGCCTGCAATCACCTTCACGCCGCCGGGGCGGAAGTTGTCGAACGAGCGCTGCGCGGTGATGGCCAGCGCCTTCAGGCCCACGATGTCCTTGGGCCGGCCGGGCAGGTGCACTTCACCGGCCGAGACCATGGTGGTCACGCCGCCGTTCATGGTCGAGTCGATCCAGCCGATCTGGTTCTGGCGCGGCGTCCAGTCGCCAAACACGGGGTGCACATGGCTGTCGATCAGGCCCGGCGCCACACAGGTCTGGCGTGCGTCGATCACGGTGTTGGCGTGGTCGGTATCGCAGTCCTTGTAGCGGCCCACGGCCACGATGAGGCCGTCATTCACCACGATGGTGTCGGCGTCGAGGATGGGGCGGTCCAGGTCGCCCGACAACAAAAGACCGATGTTCTGGATGACGACCTTGCCCGATTTGCCGCCTGCTGCTGCTTCTGCCATGGATCCTCCTCGTGGGGTGGTGGGCGGGGCGCCACGCGGCACCCCGCAGGGAAAAATCTCTTGTTGATTCAGGCCGCCGCCTTGCCCTTGGGCAGGTGGGGGCCGGGCGCCACGGTGCGCAGCACGGTGTCGATGACGAACGACTCCCAGTGCGCCAGCGCGTCGGGCGTCTCCAGGTCTTCACCCAGAAAGGCCGACAGCGTGTGCCGGTTGGACATGTAGAAGTAGCCCGTGGCGGCGATCAGCAGGTACACATCGCGCGCCGATACGTCCTTGCGGAACAGGCCCTGCGCCTGGCCGCTTTCGAGCACGCGGCGGATCACCTCGATGGCAGGCGACGAGTATTCGCGGGCCCGCATGGACTTGGAGATGTGCTTGCCCTTGTGCAGGTTCTCGGTGTTGAGCAGCGTGATGAACTCGGGGTTCTTGCGGTAGTAGCCCACCACAAAGCGGATCACGGCCTGCAGCGCCTCCACCGGTTTGGCGGTGTCCAGGTCCAGTTTGGACTCCGCATCGTTCATGCGCCGGTAGGTTTCCTCCAGCACCTCGATGAACAGGCCTTCCTTGCTGCCGAAGTAGTAGTAGATCATCCGGTCGAAGGACTTGGCCGCCTTGGAGATCTTCTCCACGCTGCCGCCTTCGTAGCCGTAGCGGGCGAACACCTTGGTCGCCGCCTTCAGGATGTTGTCGCGCGTGGTCTGTGCTGCCTGCTCGCGCACGCCCGTCTTGCGGGCAGAGGCTGCGCGGGGGGACGCGGTCCGGGTCTTGGTGGGAGTGGCAGACATGGCGGGTCCTGGTGGATGGCGCGGGCCCCGGGAGTGGAGCCCGCCGGGGATCACTGCTCTGCGAACGCGCGTTCGATCACGAAGTCGCCAGGCTTCGTGGTGTTGCCTTCATTGAAGCCGCGCTCTTCCATCATGTGCTTGAGGTCGCGCAGCATCTCGGGGCTGCCGCAGATCATCACGCGGTCTTCGGCGGGGTTGAGCGCGGGCAGGCCCAAGTCGCGCGCCAGCTGGCCGTTCTCGATGATCGTGGTGACGCGGCCCTGGTGCTTGAAGGCCTCGCGCGTCACGGTGGGGTAGTACTTGAGCTGCTTGCTGACCATCTCGCCCAGGAACTCGTGCTTGGGCAGTTCTTCGGTGATGTAGTCGTGGTAGGCCAGCTCCTTCACCTCGCGCACGCCGTGCACCAGGATGACCTCTTCGAACTTCTCGTACGTCTCGGGGTCGCGGATCAGGCTCAGGAACGGTGCCACGCCCGTGCCGGTGGAGAGCATGTACAGGCGTTTGGCAGGCAGCAGGTAGTCGATCAGCAGCGTGCCCGTGGGCTTTTTGCCGACCACGATGGTGTCACCCACCTTGATGTGCTGCAGGCGAGAGGTCAGCGGGCCGTCGGGCACCTTGATGGACAGGAACTCCAGATGCTCTTCGTAGTTGGGGCTCACGATGCTGTAGGCGCGCAGCAGGGGTTTGCCGTTTTCGCCGCGCAGACCAATCATCGTGAAATGGCCGTTGGAGAAGCGCAGCGCGGTGTCGCGCGTGGTGGTGAAGGAGAAAAGGCGGTCCGTCCAGTGGTGGACCGTCAGGACGCGTTCGTCAAGAAAGGCGCTCATGGTGCGTTAGATGGAAAAGTTGGAAGCAAATAAGGAATTTGGCTGAAGCTGGCTCAGATTCGGGGCCGCATGCGCTCTACAGCGCAATGTTCAGGCCTGAAAGCTTGTGGCTCACAACCCTCCATTGTTCCGCATCTGGCAAAGCCGCTTTTCTTTTGGTGATTGTGGGGAGCGTGGGCGCCAGCTTTTTGTTGAACTGCAGAAAGATTTCCATGCCTTCGGGCAGGTCGTCTTCGGCATAGATGGCGTTGGCCGGGCACTCCGGAATGCACACCGCGCAGTCAATGCATTCGTCGGGGTCAATGACCAAATATTCCGGGCCTTCTTTGAAGCAGTCCACGGGGCACACATCGACGCAGTCGGTGTACTTGCACCGAATGCATGCGTCCGTCACAACGTGCGTCATTTTGGGGCTCCTCGTGCACCGTTTTTGGGGGTGCGAAAACACCATTGCAGAGTCTGGTTGATTCCGCTACATTGACATGAAATGTAGTGTTCACAACATTTAAGTTAAGTGAATGCTACACAAAATGCAATGCGCATACAAGCACTTGCAACAAAGCAATGAATGGGTCGCCACGATGACTGAACACACCAAGACTGATGGGCTGCCGGGCATGGATGCGCCGGAGCTGCCGCAGGTGCTGGAGCGCGCCCGGCCGCGCAATGACCGCATGAATGCTGCGAAGGTCGAGTGCAATGCGTGCCCGGTGCTGTGCCAGATTTCCGAAGGCCGCGCAGGCGCTTGCGACCGCTACGCCAACCAGGCGGGCGTGCTGGTGCGGCTGGACCCGGTGGTGTTGCTGCGCAAGACGCTGGAAGCGGGCGAGGCCACGCTGGTGCCGTTTGCGGGCCGCGCCGAGGCTGCAGAAGATGCTGGGACCGAAGTGGCTCCTGAACCCGCATGGAACGGCGACCTGCTGCTGTCGGAAGAAGTGTTCGTGACGGGCGTGGGCTCGTCTACCACCTACCCGGACTACAAGCCCGCGCCCTTCATCGTGGGCTCCCAAACCGATGGCGTGGACATGGTCACCGTGGTGACCGAGGGCATCTTCAGCTACTGCAGCTTCAAGGTGAAGATCGACACCGACCGCTTCCTCGGCTCGGAGCAGGCCAACGTGCGCTGCAAGGGCGAGGTGGTGGGCCATGTGACCACGGCCGAATACGGCTCGCAGATGCTGTCGCTGGGTGGCGTGCACCATCTCACGGGTGGCACCAAGAAAGAAGGCCGCATCACCGCCGAGATGATGCAGGCCCTGGGCAACAAGCAGGCGGTGGAGTTCACCATCGACGGTGGCTCGCAGCTCATCATCCAGGCCGGCCGCGCGCCCATCGTCAACGGTGTGGCCGAGCAGCGCATGCGCGTGGGCTGCGGCTCGGCGGCCATCGGCATCTTTGCGCGCCAGTTCTTTGGCCATGCGGACGAGGTGGTGGTGGTGGACGACCACATCACCGGCGTGCTGACCGAGCACCAGGCGGGCCGTTGCCTGGACATGAAGCCCTCGGGCATCCAGATGCGCGGGCGCAAGTCCACACCGGGCCGCTATTTTCAGGTGGCCAATCCGGGCACCGGCTGGGGCGGCACCGACATTGCCGACCCGCTGTCCATCATCGAGGGCTGGGACGAATCCGTCGCCTGGCCGGGGCTGCGCCTGTTGATGACCTCCACCACCGGGGAGCATGCGTCCTGGTATGTGCTGGACGCGCAACTCCATCCGGTCGAGGCCGAGATGCCCGCCGAAGTGCGCCGCATCGTGGACCGCATCGGCGAAAACTGCGAGCCCTCGCTCGCGTCCGTGCTGTTCCTCGGCGGTGCAGGCGGCAGCCTGCGCGCAGGGGTCACCGAGAACCCGGTGCTGCTCACCCGCTCCATCAAGAACGCGCTGGTCAATGTGACCTGTGGCGGTGCCCCCGCCTATGTGTGGCCGGGCGGCGGTATCACCGTGATGGCCGACGTGCTGCGCATGCCCGACAACAGCTTTGGCACCGTGCCCACGCCCGCCATCGTGGCACCCATTGAGTTCAGCATGCGCCGCGCGGACTACGAAGCGCTGGGCGGCCACACAGAACAGGTCCGCAGCCTGCGCGACGTGCTGGAGCGCGGTGCGTGGCACAACGACGGTGCACCGCAGGCGCGCGTGTGGCAAACCTTGCCCGCTGCCAATCCGTGGCCGCTGGGTCGCCCGCCTCTGCTGGGTTGATATGAAAAACCCCCTGAGTCGCTTCGCGCCTTCCCCCTCCAGGGGGACGACACCCTCGCTGCGGGGCGGCCCTTGCTCGGCGTTCCTGGCGGGGGCCGCGCCGGTGTTTACGGCTGCGGGCGGTGCGCCCTGCGGTGAGTACTGAAACGCACATGCAGGCCGCTCGCAAGCTCCTGTCCGACGGCCGCTGGCATTTCCAGCATGGCCCGATGGACCTCATCCTCCAGGCCGAAGGGGCGCGTGACGCCGTGGCCCAGGCGCACGAGCGCGCGTGGCAGCGTTTTGAAGGGCTGCTGCAGGAGCTGGTGAATGAACTCCCCGGCCTGCGGGCGCCGGTGGATGAGCGCTGCGCTTTGCAGGGCGTGGTGGCGCGCCGCATGTGGGCTGCCTGCAGCCCCTATCGCGCAGGTTTCATCACATCGATGGCGGCGGTGGCGGGTGCGGTGGCGCAGGAAATTCTGGCCTGCTACGAACAGCCTGGCGTAGACCGCGCTTGGGTCAACAACGGCGGCGACATTGCACTGCACCTGGTGCCCGGCCAGTCGGTCACGGTGGGGGTGTACGCTGACATCGCCGCACTGAATGCTGCACAGTTGCGCAACGGCCTGGTGCTGGATGGGCAGATCCGCATCGACAGCGCCATGCCGGTGCGCGGTGTGGCCACCAGTGGCTGGCGCGGGCGCAGCCAGTCGCTCGGAATTGCCGACAGCGTGACGGTGCTGGCGCGCACGGCGGCGCAGGCCGATGCAGCGGCAACCATCGTGGCCAACGCGGTGAATGTGGCCGATGCGCGAATCGTCCGGAGGCCAGCGTGGCAGGTGCGGGACGACAGTGACCTGGGTGCCATCCCTGTCACCGTGGATGTCCCCGCCTTACCCAAAGAGCTGGTGGGCCGGGCCTTGCACCAGGGGCTGCAAAAAGCGCAAGAATTGCAGTCCAGCGGCCTGCTGTGGTTTGCGCTGCTGGCGTGCCAGGGGCAGTTTGTGGCGACCTCGGCGCCTCAGGCGCTGGCGGATGCGGTGTGGCCCCGGAATGCGGCGGTGGAATCGGAAGTTGGTTCAGTATTTGCTTAACGAATTGCACAGGTCTACAGAATGATCCAGATACGACGCGTTTTTACCCATCTTGAGGAAATCCGGCACGAATTCGGGCCGGTGGCCGACGTGCCGCTGCTGCGTGGTGCCATCGGTGCGGTGCTGAACAACCCGTTTGCGGGTCGGTACGAACCCGACATCCTCCCCATGATGGACGCGCTGCAGGACGTGGGGCTGGACATGGCCCAGCGCCTCCTGAAGGCCATGGCGGTGCCTGCCGAGCGCATCGAGACCTATGGCAAGGGTGCCATCGTGGGCGCGGCGGGTGAGCTGGAACACGGCGCGCTGTGGCATGTGCCCGGTGGCTACGCCATGCGTGAGCTGCTGGGCTGGAAGGGCGACCGCAACGCCTACGCCAAAGGCCAGGCCGAGGAGAAGACCGGGCAGCCCGCCAACGCGCTGTCCATCGTGCCCTCCACCAAGAAAGTGGGCGGCCCCGGTGCAGCGCTGGATGTGCCGCTGACGCACATCAACGCCAGTTACGTGCGCAGCCATTTCGACGCCATCGAAGTGCGTGTTCCTGGCGCGCCCTCCGCCGATGAGATCGTGTTCATACTCGCCATGACCACGGGTCCGCGCATCCATGCCCGCGTTGGTGGGCTCAAGGCGGCAGACATCAGCCAGTGGAACGGCCTGCGCTGAGCCGCACGCCAGTCCGCACACCATCGAATAAGACAAGACCCCAAGGAGCCAAAAAATGCCAGCCAAGATTCGAAAGATCATCGTCCAGACCGACGAAGTCCGCGTGGAAATGGGGCGTGATGTTCAGCCCCCGGTGCGCAAGGCGCTGGCCATTGCCGTGATCGAGAATCCCTGCGCAGGCCGCTATGTGGAGAATCTCGACGAACTCATCGCCATCGGTGAGGAGCTGGGCGGCCTTCTGGGCGCTCGCTGCGTGCAGGCCCTGGGCATTGAACCCGGCCAGGCCCAGAGCTACGGCAAGGCCGCCATCGTGGGCGAGGCGGGCGAGCTGGAGCACGCCGCCGCCATCCTGCACCCCAAGCTGGGCGCACCCCTGCGTGTAGCGGTCGAGAAGGGCGCCGCTCTGGTCCCATCCAGCAAGAAAATGGGCGGCCTGGGCACAGCCATCGACGTGCCCCTGGGCCACAAGGACGCCGCCTATGTGCGCAGCCATTTCGACGCCATGGAAGCCCGTGTGGCCGATGCCCCACGGGCCAATGAAATCGTGGTGGCCGTTGTCGTGACGGACAGCGGGCGGCCGTTGCCACGTGTCGGCGGCCTCACGGTCTCTGAAATCAAGGGTGTTGACGGCCTGCGCTGAGCCCGGCGCGCGCACAACACACACCTGTCCTGTCTTACCCCCCGTTCGATCTCTCTCCAACCATCCTTCAGGAGTCTCCCCATGACGATGCGACGAAACCTCATGCGTGCCACGGCTGCGGCTGCATTGGCCCTTACCCTGGCCCCTGTTTTTGCCCAGGGCGTGATCAAGATTGGCGAGGTCAACAGCTACAAGGCGCAGCCCGCTTTCCTGGAGCCCTACAAGAAGGGCATGGAGCTGGCGGTCGATGAGATCAACGCTGCGGGCGGCGTCAATGGCAAGAAGATCGAACTGATCACGCGCGACGACAATGCCAACCCTGGCGACGCCGTTCGCGTGGCTGAAGAGCTGGTGTCGCGCGAGAAGGTCGATGTGCTGGCGGGCACCTTCCTGTCGAACACCGGCCTGGCGGTGGCCGACTTCGCCAAGCAGAAGAAGTTTTTCTTCCTGGCTGGCGAACCGCTGACCGACAAGATGACCTGGCAAGGTGGCAACCAATACACCTTCCGCCTGCGCCCCGGCACCTACATGCAGGCCGCCATGCTGGTGCCTGAGGCCGCCAAGATGAAGAAAAAGCGCTGGGCCGTGGTCTATCCCAACTACGAATACGGACAGTCTGCCGTGGCGGCGTTCAAGCAACTGCTCAAGGCCGCCCAGCCCGACGTGGAGTTTGTGGCCGAACAAGCCACACCACTGGGTCGGGTAGACGCCGGCAGCGTCGTGCAAGCGCTGTCGGATGCCAAGCCAGACGCTGTCTTCAACGTGCTGTTTGGCGCGGACCTGTCGAAGTTCGTGCGCGAAGGCAACACGCGCGGCCTGTTCAAGGGCATCGAGGTGGTCAGCGTGTTGACGGGCGAGCCCGAATACATGGACCCCCTGAAAGACGAGGCCCCCAACGGCTGGCTGGTGACCGGCTATCCCTGGTATGGCATCAACACCCCCGCACACAAGGCGTTCGAGCAGGCCTACCAGGCCAAGTTCAAGGACTACCCGCGCCTGGGCTCGGTGGTGGGCTACAGCATGATCAAGTCGGCTGCGGCTGGCATTGCGAAGGCCAAGAGCACCGACACCGACAAGCTGGTCGTAGCCTTCAAGGGTCTGCAGGTGGACACCCCATTCGGCAAGATCACCTACCGTCCTGAAGACCACCAGGCCACCATGGGCGCGTTTGTCGGTCGCACCAAGAACGAAGGCGGCAAGGGCGTGATGGTCGACTATGTCTACCTGGATGGCGCCGATGCCAAGTACCAGCCGTCCGCTGCCGACGTGAAGAAGTCGCGAAGTGCTGATTGATTCCCTCTGAGGTCTGAGGCGCCTGCCGCGCCTCGGTCCCAGCAGACGCTACCTGCAGTCCGGCACCGCCCGGCTCTGCGGGTGTTGGCTGGAGCACGGCCGGCTTCTTTCATGGCCTTCGCGCTGGCAAAAATGGTGTGAACAGGCCCTACAGGGTGTATCGAACATGAGTTTTTCGGGTTTCATCGTCCAGCTCATCAACGGGTTGGCGAGCGCGTCGTCGCTGTTCCTCGTGGCGGCGGGTCTGTCGCTGATCTTTGGCGTGACGCGCATCGTGAACTTTGCCCATGGCTCGTTCTTCATGGTGGGCATCTACGTCGCGTATTCGCTGGTCGAGCGCCTGAGCGGTGCCCTGGGCTTCTGGGTGGCCTTGCCGCTGGCCGCGCTGATCGTCGGCGTGCTGGGGGCGCTGATCGAAGTGGTGTTGCTGCGCCGCATCTACAAGGCACCCGAGCTGTTCCAGCTGCTGGCTACGTTTGCCCTGGTGCTGGTCATCAAGGACGCCGTGCTGTGGCTCTGGGGCCCTGACGAACTGCTGGGCCCGCGCGCGCCGGGCCTTTCAGGCTCCGTGAGCCTGCTCGGGCGGCAGTTTCCCAGCTACGACCTGTTCCTCATCGTGGTCGGTCCGCTGGTGCTGGGTGCGGTCTGGCTGCTCCTCACGCGCACCCGGTTTGGCACGCTGGTGCGTGCCGCTACACAAGACCGCGAGATGGTGAGCGCCCTGGGCGTCAACCAGGCCTGGTTGTTCACGGCCGTGTTTGCGCTGGGCGCGATGCTGGCCGGGCTGGGAGGCGCACTGCAACTGCCGCGTGAGCCCGCGACGCTGGAGATGGACCTGCACACCATCGGTGCCGCCTTCGTGGTGGTGGTGGTGGGTGGCATGGGCTCCATTCCGGGCGCGTACGCCGCCGCCCTGCTGATCTCCGAGATCAAGGCCATCTGCATCTGGCTGGGTGTGGTCGATGTGTTTGGCCTGAGTGTGTCGTTTTCCAAGCTGACCCTGGTGGTGGATTTTCTGGTGATGGCGGTGGTGCTGGTCTGGCGCCCGTGGGGCCTGTTCGGCAGGCCGCAGGCGCCCAGCCGCTACGTGGGCATGCAGGAGGAGCCGCTGCGTCGGCCTGGCAGGGCCTACCTGGTGGCGGCCGCCGTGTTGGGCCTGCTGCTGGCGGCAGCCCCGCTGCTGACCGCGCAGTCGCCGTACACCACGGTGTTGCTGATTGACCTGCTGATCGCAGCGCTGTTTGCGGCCAGCCTTCACTTCATCATGGGGCCTGCGGGCATGCACTCCTTCGGCCATGCCGCCTACTTCGGGCTGGGCGCCTATGGCGCGGCCCTGCTGGTGCGCTCGCTCGGGCTACCGATGGAGATCGCACTGGTGGTGGCGCCGCTGGTGGCGGCGGCCGGGGCGTTTGTCTACGGGTGGTTTGCGGTGCGGCTGTCGGGTGTGTACCTGGCCATGCTGACGCTGGCCTTTGCCCAGATCACCTGGGCCATCACCTACCAGTGGGACAGTTTCACGGGGGGCAGCAACGGCCTCACAGGCGTGTGGCCTGCGGCCTGGCTGGCAGAAAAGCGCATGTATTACTGGCTCACGCTGGCGTTGGTGGGGGCAGGGGTGTGGTGGCTGCGCCGCGTGTTGTTCTCGCCGTTTGGCTATGCGCTGCGCGCGGGGCGCGACTCTGTGCTGCGGGCTGACGCCATCGGCATCGACGTCAAGCGCATGCAGTGGGCGGCGTTTGTGGTGGCGGGCACGGCTGCAGGGCTGGCGGGGGCGCTGTATGCGTTCTCCAAGGGCAGCATTTCGCCGGAGTCGCTGGCCGTGGGCAAATCGGTGGACGGGCTGGTGATGGTGCTGCTCGGCGGCATCCAGACGCTGGCGGGCCCCGTGGTGGGCGCGGTCACCTTCACCTGGCTGCACGACACCGTGGCGCGCAACACCGACTACTGGCGCGCCATGCTGGGCGCCATCATCCTCATCCTGGTGCTGCTGTTTCCGCAGGGCATCGCTGGCACCATCAAACAGATTTTTGACAACATGCGCGACGCCAAGAACACCAAGGAGGGCGCAGCATGAGCCTCCTCAAAGTCACCGGTCTGGGCAAATCGTTTGGCGGCGTCAAGGCGGTGGATGGCATCCACTTCGAACTGGCGGCTGGCGAGCTGCTGGCGCTGATTGGCCCCAACGGCGCGGGCAAGTCCACCACCTTCAACATGGTCAACGGCCAGCTGCCTGCCGATGCAGGCTCCATCCAACTCAACGGCCAGGAGCTGGTGGGCCGCAAGCCCCGCGACATCTGGCGCATGGGGGTGGGCCGCACCTTTCAGATCGCTGAAACCTTTGCATCGCTGACGGTGGTGGAGAACGTGCAGATGGCACTGATCTCCAACGACGGTCTGCTGTTCTCCCTATGGCGCAGGGCTGCCGACCACAAACGCGAAGAAGCCCTGGCGTTGCTCGACCAAGTGGGCATGAAGTCGCAGGCCGACCGGCCCTGCAGCGTGCTGGCCTATGGCGATGTGAAGCGTGTGGAGCTGGCGATTGCCATGGCCAACGCTCCCAAGCTGCTGCTCATGGACGAGCCCACCGCCGGCATGGCGCCCAAGGAGCGCAACGAACTCATGGCGCTGACCAAACAGCTGGTGATCGACCGCAATATGGCCGTGCTCTTCACCGAGCACAGCATGGACGTGGTGTTTGCCTATGCCGACCGGATGATCGTGCTGGCGCGCGGGCGGCTGATTGCCGAGGGCAAGCCGCTGGAGTTGCGCGACCACCCCAAGGTGCAGGAGGTCTACTTCGGCACCGGCAAGACGTTTGAGAAGAAAGCCGCAGCCAATGCGGAGGCGGCATGACCATGACGACCCACAACCCCAAAGAACTGCTGCTCCAGGCTAAGGGCCTGCAGGCCTGGTACGGTGCCGCGCAAATCCTGTACGACGTGGATCTGGACGTGCGCCGGGGCGAAGTCGTGGCCTTGATGGGCCGCAACGGCGCAGGCAAGTCCACCACGCTCAAGACGCTGATGGGCATGCTGGCCAAGCGCAAGGGCAGTATCCAGTTCATGGGCAAGGACCTGTCCAGAACCGACCCGCACGACGCTGCCCGCCTGGGCTTGGGCTTTGTGCCGGAAGACCGCCGCGTGTTCACCGACCTCACGGTGATGGAGAACCTGGAAGTGGGCCGCCAACCCGCCCGCACCTGGCCCGATGGCACAGCCGCCCCGGTGTGGACGCCCGAGCGCCTGTTCAAGCTCTTCCCCAACCTGGGTGAGATGCCCCAGCGCCCGGGCGGCCGCATGAGCGGCGGCGAACAGCAAATGCTCACCGTGGCCCGCACGCTCATGGGCAACCCCTATCTGGTGCTGCTGGACGAGCCCTCTGAAGGTGTGGCGCCTGTCATCGTGGAGCAGATGGCGCACATGATCCTGGAGCTGAAAGAGCAGGGTGTGAGCATCCTGTTGTCCGAGCAGAACATGCACTTTGCCGAGTTGGTCTCCGACCGCGCCTATGTGCTCGAAAAGGGCCAGATCCGTTACCAGGCCAGCATGGAAGAGCTGGCCGCCAACGAAGAGGTGCGGCGCGCCTACCTCAGCGTGTGAAGCAGAAGTTCCCCGGCCCTGGCCCTACCGGGCCATGGCCGATGTGTCAGTGCGTTCCCAACCGGAGTGTTCACCATGCAAACTGCGCAACGTCGTCGCTTTCTTCTTCAATCGGCCGCGCTCACCGTGGCCGGGGCCAGCTTCCCCGCCAGCTGGGCGGCAGGCAAGATCAAACCCGGTGAGCGAGCGGCGCTCATCGTGGTCGATGTGCAGAACTGTTTTGTCCCGGGCGGCACGCTGCCCGTGGCCAAGGGGGATGAGGTGGTGCCCGTCATCAACCGCATTGCCGCAGCATTTGAAAACGTGGTGGTCACGCAGGACTGGCACACCCAGGGCCACGCCTCTTTTGCCAGTGCTCACGCGGGCAAGAAGCCGTTTGAAACCACCAAGCTGAGTTACGGCCAGCAGGTGCTGTGGCCCGACCATTGCGTGCAGGGCACCGACGATGCCGCCCTGCA
>NZ_QAIM01000410.1:3186-6973 GCF_003061035.1 Acidovorax sp. HMWF018 | reverse complement strand
GGCCTGGATGACGTGGCCAGCTACACCGCAACCTTGCGCGCATGTGCCCCCGTGGCGACTGAACTCAAGCCACAGCTGCGTGCCCTGCTGCAATACCATTGCGGCAGCCCGACGCTGCGCACCCGCCAGCTCATGATTGATTTGCAGGCCCTATGAATCCATCCTCTCGCTCTCCCCAGCGCACCGCCTTGTCCGTCAACGTCAACAAGGTGGCCTTGGTGCGCAACACGCGACACCTGGGCATTCCCAGCGTCACCCGCGCGGCCGAGTTGTGCCTGCAAGCGGGTGCGCAGGGCATCACGGTGCACCCCCGGCCCGACGAACGCCACATCCGCAGCCAGGACGTGCATGAGCTGGCAACCCTGATGAAGGCCTGGCCCGACCGCGAATACAACATCGAGGGCAACCCGTCGCAGAACCTGATGGATTTCATTCGCGAGGTGCGCCCCCAGCAGGCGACTTTTGTGCCCGACAGCGAGGACCAGTTCACCAGCGACCACGGCTGGAGCTTTCCTCAAGATGCCGAGCGCCTGGCGCCCCTGGTGGCCGAATGCAAGGCCCTGGGTGTGCGCGTGAGCCTCTTCATGGACCCGGTCCCCGAGCAAATGGCTGCGGCCAAGGCCGTGGGAGCCGACCGGGTGGAGCTGTACACCGAGCCCTATGCCGCCGCCTGGGGCTCGGCGCAGCAGGCGGCCGAGCTCAAACGCTATGCCGCAGCCGCCCAGGCTGCGCTGGATGTCGGATTGGGCGTCAACGCTGGCCATGACCTCAACCGGGACAACCTTGCGGCTTTTGTGCGCGAAGTGCCGGGCGTCCTGGAGGTCTCTATTGGTCATGCGCTGATTGCCGATGCGCTGGAGCTGGGCTACGCCGCAACCGTGCAGGCGTACCTGGACTGCATTGTCCAGGGCTTTGTGGGCGCTGGAAACTCCTGATTTGATAGCTGCAGAGGCATGTTTCACTAGCGCTTCTAGCCATTTTGATTGAAGTTTCATGATCTACGGCATTGGCACCGACATCTGCGACGTGCGCCGCATCGCGGCCAGCCTGGCGCGCCACGGCGACCGCTTTGCTGAAAAGGTGCTGGCCGAGGGCGAACTGGTCACCTGGCGTGAACGCAGCGCGCGCTGGCCCGACCGGGGTTTGCGCTACCTGGCCACCCGGTTCTCGGCCAAGGAGGCTTTCAGCAAGGCGATCGGTCTGGGCATGCGCATGCCCATGACCTGGCGCCACTGCGAGGTCGCCAAGCTACGCAGCGGTCAGCCTGTCATCGTGCTGCACGGCGAGCTCAAGGAATGGTTTGAGGCCCAGGGATTGCAGGCGCACCTGAGCGTGACCGACGAAACCGACTACGCCGCCAGCTTCTGTGTGGTAGAAAAAATCCAAACCAAATTACCTTGAAGCGCATGATTCATATGTGCTGATAGCTATCAATTGAGTAGCAATTGACCCTTGAAACGTCCCATGACTGAACACGCACCCCTGATCCTCGACGTCGCTGGCACCACCCTCAGTGCCGATGACCGCCGCCGCCTGGCGCACCCACTCACGGGTGGTGTCATCCTGTTTGCCCGCAACTGGGAAAACCGCGCACAGCTGCTGCAGCTCACCAGCAGCATCAAGGCCGTGCGCGACGACCTGCTGATCTGTGTGGACCACGAAGGCGGCCGCGTGCAGCGCTTTCGCACCGATGGTTTCACCCACCTGCCGCCCATGCGCGCGCTGGGAGAGATGTGGATGGATGACGGCAGGGGCGCCAAGGCTGTGCCCGGCAGCGGCGCCCTGCGCGCCACCAATGCGGCCACGGCGGCGGGTTATGTGCTGGGTACCGAATTGCGCGCCTGCGGTGTGGACTTCAGCTTCACGCCCGTGCTCGACCTGGATTGGGGCGAAAGCGGAGTGATTGGAGACCGGTCCTTCCACCGCGACCCCCGTGTGGTGGCGCTGCTGGCCAAGAGCCTCATGCACGGCCTGCTGCAGGCGGGCATGGCCAACTGCGGCAAACACTTCCCTGGCCACGGCTTTGTCAAGGCGGACTCGCACACCGAGGTACCCGTAGACAAGCGCAGCCTCAAGGCCATCCTGGCCGACGATGCGGCGCCTTACCCCTGGCTCAGCAGCACGCTCACCAGTGTGATGCCGGCCCATGTGATCTACCCCAAGGTGGACAGCCGCCCCGCCGGTTTCTCGCAGCGCTGGCTGCAAGACATCCTGCGCCGCGAGATGCGTTTTGACGGCGCGATCTTCAGCGACGACCTCAGCATGGAAGGGGCCCGCCGCCTGGACGGCCAGGTGGTCAGCTACACCGATGCCGCCGTGGCGGCGTTGGAAGCGGGTTGCGACTTGGTGCTGCTGTGCAACCAGAGCGTGGGCGATGGCAAGGCGGTGGACGAACTCATCACGGGCCTCGACAACGCCTGCAACCAGGGGCGCTGGCAACCCAGTGTGGACAGCGAATCCCGCCGTCTGGCGCTGCTGCCCGAAACCCTGCCGCAGGCCTGGGATGAACTGATGTACCAGCCTGCCTACCTGCAGGCGCTGGACCTGTTGCCCTGACCCGCGTGTGGTGGTGGTGTGTCCGGTTCGGCGCCCCCCCCCTGCGGTGCCGAGTGTGTTACCCGCTAGGGCGTGTTGAAGGGCCCTGGCGTCACAGGCGTCGGTGCGGCCGGTGAGGCATTGGCTGCCGCATCCGCAGTGGCCGCAGGCGGGGCAGGGGGCGGCGGCACTCCTTGAAACCTGCGCACCACGCGCTGGAACACCAGCGCATTCGGAATCTGCAGCCAAGCCGTGTGACCGGTGGCTGCGCCGTGGTCTTCCAGCGTGGTGTAAAGCAGGTTGATGTCCACCACGCGCCCCTTGGCGCCAGGCTTCTCTGCGGTGTCCAGCACCTCGATGTAGTCGCCGATCTTGAAGGGCCGCACGGTGAAGATCAGCAGCGCACAAAACAGGTTGGACAGCACGCTCCAGGCCGCGAAGAACGCGACGGCACCCACAGTGGCAAAACCGGTGAAGGCGGTCCAGAGCACCGTGGCCGACACCCCCATGCGCTCCAGCACCAGCAGCACGGCGCTGGCAATGATGAGCCAGCGGATCAGGCCGTTGATGGGCACCAGCAGTTCATTGGGCAACTGGTAGTGGGCGCTGGCACGGCGCACCAGGCGCCTCAGTGTGCGCTGCAATAGCCAGGCGACAAACAGAATCAGCAGGATCTGCGAGCCAGGAATGATGACCTCAAGCCAGTCCTGCATCCACTCGGGCAGTCGGGTTTTCAGAACTTGCATGCGGGAGACGGCGGTACGGGCGTTGCGTTCAGTCGCGTCGAACGAGAAGAAGTGGAAGAAACTCAATTGCGCAATTGCTCCACGGTGTCCATTTGCATTTCAAAACTGAAGAAGCGGTTGCGGCCCTGGGCCTTGGCGGCATAGAGCGCCTGGTCGGCCCGCATGATCATGCTCTCGGCGTTGGTGCTGTCGTCGGGCACGCAGGTGGTGATGCCACCCGACAGGGTCAGCGTGTCGCCCAGTGGGGAGTCTGCGTGTGCAATGGCGCGCACCTTGAGCAGCTGCCCCAGGGCGCGTGCAAAGGTCATGGCGCCGGAGCGGGGCGTGTTGGGCAGGATGAGTGCGAACTCTTCCCCCCCGTAGCGCGAGGCCACGTCCCGGGGGCGCACACAGACCTCGCGCAACAGGCGGCCCACCTCTTTCAGGCAGGCGTCTCCTTGCACGTGGCCGCTGGCGTCGTTGAAAAGCTTGAAGTGGTCCAGATCGCACAGCATCAGCGTGAGCGG
>NZ_QAIM01000410.1:0-3157 GCF_003061035.1 Acidovorax sp. HMWF018 | reverse complement strand
CAACTCGGCCGACATCGACACCAGCCGTCGGCGCATGTCCAGCAACCGCCGCATGGCGCGCAGCTTGGCCATCAGCACGATGGGCTTGACGGGTTTGACCAGGTAGTCGTCGCCCCCCACCTCAATGCCGCGCCACACATCCAGTTCGTTGTCCAGGCCCGACAGGAAGATGATGGGCGTCCAGTCCCCCGCCTCGCTCTCACGCATCTGCTGCGCCACCCAGTAGCCATCCTGGCCCGGCAGCTTGATGTCCAGCAGCACCAGATCGGGCCGGTGGGTCTTGAACAGATGCAGCGCAGCCTGGCCCTCGGGTGCCTCGAAGATGTCTGACACCCCCGCCCGCCGCAGTTCGGCCACCAGCGCCGCGCGCACGGACCCCTGGTCTTCGACCACCAGTACCGAAAAAGCATTGCCCGAAGGCAGGGGCTCGTTGGCAGGGTAGGGCGCGTTGCTGGAACTGAAGGGCACGGTATGTCTCCTTGGTGCCTGGTGACCGGTAGAGGGGGCGGTCGCAGACCGCCCTCCGACGCAAATCAGGCCTCAGGACTCGCGGCGCAGCGCAGGGAACAGAATCACGTCGCGAATGCTGGGGCTGTCAGTCAGCAGCATCATGAGGCGGTCAATACCAATACCGCAACCCCCCGTGGGTGGCATGCCGTACTCCAGTGCGCGCACGAAGTCGTGGTCGTAGAACATGGCTTCGTCGTCACCACTGTCTTTGGCGGCCACCTGGGCATGGAAGCGTGCGGCCTGGTCTTCGGCGTCGTTCAGCTCGCTGAAGCCGTTGCCGAACTCGCGGCCGGTGATGTACAGCTCAAAGCGCTCGGTCACCTCGGGGCGGGTGTCATTCGCACGGGCCAGCGGCGAGATCTCGGTCGGGTGCTCCATGATGAAGGTGGGCTGCCACAGCTTGTCTTCCACCGTTTCTTCAAAGTACAACACCTGCAGGCTGGCCAGCGTGCGGGTCGAGAGCTTGTCTTTCTCTTCGGTCATGCCCAGCTTCTTCAATGCGCTGATGAGCCAGGCGGCATCGTCCACATGGGCACCGGCCTCGGTGTACTGGAAGATGGCTTCACGGATGGTCAGGCGGGCAAACGGCTGGGACAGGTCCACCGCGCGGCCCTGGTAGGTCATCTGCAGCGAGCCCGTGGCCTTGAGCGCCACTTCACGGATCAGCGTCTCGGTGAAGTCCATCAGGTCCAGGTAGTTCCAGTACGCCGCGTAGAACTCCATCATGGTGAACTCGGGGTTGTGGCGCACCGAGATACCTTCGTTGCGGTAGCTGCGGTTGATCTCGAACACGCGCTCGAAGCCGCCCACGATCAGGCGCTTCAGGTACAGCTCGGGCGCGATGCGCAGGTACATCTCCTGCTCCAGCGCGTTGTGGTGCGTCACGAACGGCTTGGCATTGGCACCGCCCGGGATGGGGTGCAGCATGGGCGTTTCGACTTCGAGGAAGCCGTGGCTCACCATGAACTCGCGCAGGCCGCTCACGGCCTTGCTGCGGGCCACGAAGCGCTTGCGGGCCTGCTCATCGGTGATCAGGTCCACATAGCGCTGGCGGTACTTCTGCTCCTGGTCGGCCATGCCGTGGAACTTGTCGGGCAACGGGCGCAGGCTCTTGGTCAGCAGGCGCAGGCTGGTCACCTTGACCGACAGCTCGCCGGTCTTGGTCTTCATCAGCAAGCCTTCGGCACCCACGATGTCGCCCAGATCCCAGTGCTTGAAGGCCGCATATAGCTCTTCGCCCACAGCGTCACGGGTCACATAGAGCTGTATACGCCCACCCACTTCGCCCAACGAGCCATCCTGGATCGTGGCGAAGCTGGCCTTGCCCATCACCCGCTTGAGCATCATGCGGCCGGCCACAGACACATTCACCGGCGTGGCTTCCAGGGACTCGTTCGTGGCAGCGCTGTGTTCCAGGTGCAACTGGGCAGCCTTGTGGCCGGGCTTGAAGTTGTTGGGGAAAGCAACGCTACCGCCGTTGGCCTGGGCTTCGCGCAGAGCGCGGAGCTTTTCTCGGCGCTCGGCGATGAGCTGGTTGTCGTCCTGAGGGGGGAGGGTGGTGGTGGTGTCAGACATGGAGAGCCGCCCGCAAATGGAGGCGTTCAGAGGCGTTATTCGAACCAAAACCTGTGATTTTAGTTTTTTGCACGTGCCGTGGGGTGCTTGTACCCGTCTGAGCCCGGATAATTTGCCGCATGTTTCTTAAAGCGGGCCTCCTCTCACTGCTGTTGCTGCTGGTCAGTCGCGTATTGGGGGTGTTGCGTGAAACAGCATTGGCCGCTGCTTTTGGCAGCTCCGGCATGGCAGATGTGGCCATCGTCATGTTGACCCTGCCGGATTGGCTTGCGGGCGTATTCGTCAGCGGTGCGTTGGCCTATGTTTTGCTGCCGCATTGGGCGAGGGAGTCGGCTGCGCAGCAGAATGCCACACAACATCGGGTGGCCAGGTATCTGCTGTGGGGAAGCATCCTGCTTGCAAGTGTGATGATGGCGACCCATGCTTCATTGGGGCCTCTGCTGGTACCGGGAATATCGCTTTCCCTTGAGGGCTCAGTCGGTCAAGCGGTTGTCTGGAGTGCTCTTGCCTTGCCAGCCGCCATGCTGGCGGGTCTGTGGGCAACACGGCTGCAGCATGAGAGGGACTTCCTGGGCATGTATAGCGCGAACCTGGTGGTCAATGGCGTGTTGATCACAGCGCTGGTCTTTTGGAGCACGCGTGGATCTGCTACGGGCGAAGGGGCGGTGCCAACGTTGGGTGTTTTTCTGTTGGTAGCGGTCTTCATGAGGCTGCTGTGGCAGGGCTGGCGCATGCGACCGCTGTTCCGCCACGGCAGCTCCCAGCCCTCTTCTTCCATCGCGCCTGGCCCTTTGCCCGGCTGGCGCATCTGGATGTGGGCGGTTTTGGGGGCCGGTCTGCCACTGACCTTGCCCTTCGTGGCGCGTACCTTCGCGTCTGGCGCGGGTGAGGGGGCTCTTGCTACCTTCAACTATGCATGGAAACTGGTGGAGTTGCCGTTGGTTCTGGCGATCCAATTGGTGGCGTCGCTGGCTTTCCCCGCCATCGCCCACGCCCAAGGTAGGCAAACCGACTCTGAAAATTCAAACGAGGAAGCGATGGCATCTGCCGTACGCAGCGCCCTGATATTGGC
>NZ_QAIM01000409.1:0-6785 GCF_003061035.1 Acidovorax sp. HMWF018 | reverse complement strand
GTCCAGCATGGCAATGAACTGTGCAGTATCCATACGCTCCGTACTGGGCAGTACGGGCACCATGGATGCATAGTCAGCCTTCTGAGCCAACGGAGCTTGCCAGTGGATATTCCGCAGGTGCCCCGACGAATCAACCCACAGCCCCACCAAAACCAGCACTAGCAGTGCATTGACAAGCAAAAGAACGTGCAGCGAGTATTTCTTCATGGTCGCTCTCTCAGCACGCTCAGGGTAAATTGTGCAGAAAGACGCGGAGGCATCTTGGGATTGATGTTGGCCAGCCCTCCCAACACCTGCACATCCAGCTCGTTGATAACGATGATGGGCTGTTGCGCGCCGAGTACAGCGAGCGCACTTTGTAGTCCCAACATCTCTCCTTCAGCGCGGAGTACCAAAGGAATACGGTCGAATCCCTTTTCCTCCTTGGGCGGCAGAACCTGGCTGGTGATGACTTGCAATCCGGCAGACGAAAACAGGTCGCGCACCTTCTGCTGCGCCTGATTGCCTGTTTGCGTTCCATCGGAAGTGGCCGGATACACATATTGGGTGCGCAATTCTGTCGCTCGCAGGCGAGCGGCTTCCAGTTCGGAACGTTGTGACTCCAGCCCTAAGAGACGCGCGTACCGCGGCTCGATTTGCGCGAGGCGGTCCTGTCCCCAGGTGTGCTTGTTCCGCACATACCAAGCTCCCCCAACAACAGGGAGCAGTGCCACTGCCACTACCAGGGCAGCAATGGCAGATCGGCGTAACGCGAGAGAATTCATGGCGTTCCTTTTTGCTCGGGCTTTGCCGTTGAAGGCTTCGCCGCCGCTTGAGGAGCACTCCCTCCAAACACCGGCACCAACGCGCCAGATGGCGCCGGTGGTGGCGTAGCCATGCTAGCGGATGTCTTTGGCCCCGGAGACTGGGTTGGCACGGGGGCAGGCATTGATGCGGCAGCTTTAGGCGCGACAACAGATGCAGCAGATGCGGCCGATGCACCACCGGCTGCTGGCGTGGAAGGCAACGGCGCTGCAGAAGCCGCTACAACGGGGGCTGGGGCGACGGCCACGCCAAACTCTTGCGGATCCAAAGAAAACTCGATGACAAAATTCTCTTTGGAATTTGCACCTGCAACGCGTGTGGTGGGCGTGGGCGCGCGAACATCGCGCACCCCTGGCTGTTCCCCCAGAATCTGCATGAGGGCTGAGGCGTTGGCCGTGAGCCCTGTGATAGTGACTTTTTGGCCTTTGAGAGTGAACCCCTGGAGTGCCGTATCGTCTGGCAGCACCTTGGTCAACCTGTCGAGCACCTTCATCGGCTCGATACGCCCCGCGAGCAACTCGGACAGAACATTGAGCTTTTCCACCGACTGCAGAAGCATTTCCCGCTCTTTGACCAAGGCGGGAGTCCTGTGCACTACATCGTCGTAGGCGTGCACCGCTTCGATTGCGCGCGCACGCAATTGCAAGGTAGGCGTCACAAAAATGCCTGCCACCAAAACCAGGGCTGACAGTACCAATGCATACCTAGCCCGCCGCCCGCGTACGCCCTGTGCTCCCCGCAAACCCTCGCCAAATCCCTGAAAAACGATTGGCGCCCCTGCTGCAAGATCACCCCAGACTTCAGGCGTTCGCCCCCTAAGTCGGGCAGCATGCGACTGAATGTAGTGCGCAATCTGCTTCCTGGAAGCCAGTGCAATGTCCAGATGTGCGCCACCGCCAGCAGCGCGCTGACGCGTCCGATAGCCCCATATGAGATCCTGCTCCGCAAAGGGGCTGATGGTACGCACCTGCAGTGCAGCGGCACTGGCCATGTCAGCCTCCGCCATGACGGGTACGGCCAACGTGCGTCGGAGCAGCAAATCGTCAGGTAACTCAATTGCGATGAATGGCGTCTCAGCCTTCTTGCCGTCCGCCATGCGGCGTAGGCCGCCCCACCACAGCGACTCCTTGCCATCCTGCTGGAGCAAAACAACAGCGACCTCAGGCGTGAGCCAGGAAAACGGCGGTGCGTCCTGTAGGTCAGACCAAGCCTGCCGAACACTGCGCCCGAAGTTGCTCAGGTCGAGCCCCAGAAAACGGGCATCGGTTTGAATGGTTGGCATTTGATTTGTGATTCTGGGTGCTTACGATTTACGGGGCTCAAGCCGAACCGTCATGCGGAAGGTGTGCCACGGTGCGCCATTGGGCGTCCGGGCGTTGAGGTCCACGTTGCGCGACACACGCACATAGCCGCCGTCAGCCAAAGGGACGCGAGCCTGAACGCGAATGCGCCTGGATGCCGAGGACTCCAGAAGGCTACCATCCAGTGCCGAGGTATCGACCCCCACCTGCCCCGCGTCACGGGCAGCGGCAATCCGTTGGGCAACCGAAGTGTCGCCGTTCGCCAAAACGGCGAGCACTTCAAAAGGAGCTGCCAGTGGGTTTACCCGCCCAGAACCCTGCAGGTCGGCAGTCAAAAGGCCGTCGAGTCTAGCATAGAGGTCGTAGTCCACATCCGACACTCGCAGCAGGTCTTCTTCCGCTTCAAAGCGCTGAGGTCCGCCACGCGCATCTCTGCGTTCACGCGTCTGCACTATGGCTTGCGCAGTAGCCTGCGCCGCTTCGGCAGACAGCCCCCCCGCCACTGACAGGAGGCGCTGCAGCAACGGCAATCCCGCCATATTGATATCTATCAGCCCATTAAGAGGCATGGCCTCTACCTCAATAGGCACGCCTCGGTAAGCAATGTTCGCGGTGGTCGTGCTGGCCAGGGGCTGGTTACGCGCAACCAGTCCCTGAAGGGCGATCTGAATTGCGCCATCCCCCAGCGCTTGCGCCTCTACTTGCTGCCGGGCTTGCAGAATGGCCCGGCTTTCCGCGCGTACTGTGCGAAGGGTTCCTGTCGCGATGATGCTCAAAGCAGCCACGATCCACAACACAGCCAACAACGCCATGCCGTGCTGGCGCCTTCCAAGCTGCTGGTATCGCCGGTATCGCTTCACGCTCACGTCCCCCCGAAGACAGGACCGCTCGTGCGAGGGTCGCTGCCAGGCAAAACACGTAACGGCACCACAATTTCGGGCCAATTGCCAGAGCTCGTCTGCACAGTGATCGACACTTTCTCCGGCAACCTGTCGATGATCGCCCAACTGGCAGACCATTCGGGGGGCTCAACTGCCGCATCCTCGTACTGGAAAGTCAACCCTGTTACGCCAGCAAGGAGTGGCGTGCTCTGCCCTGCAGCCCAATCGGGAAGCGCAGCAGCCCCTTCCCACGGGGTGAAATGCAACACAAGCACCCCGGCATCCGTCAACTCCAGCCGAAAGTGGTATCGGCCTCCAGCTCCATACCGAGCAGGCATGACACCGACCCAGTTCATCGATGACACTGCACCTTGAAAGAAATAGGGACTCGTGCCGGCAGCCACCGGGGTGCTGATCTTCTGCGCAGAAACCCGCCCCAAGATGGACCGCAAGAAGCCACTGACCGTGCGCAGGTCATCCGTACGTTGCAAACGAACGTCTACCCGCTCTTCCGTTTGCGATGCTGTACGCAATGCAGAGGCCATTGCCACCATCACGAGCGAAAGCAAAGTCAGCACGACCAGTAGCTCCACCAACGTGAAGCCTCGTGCTTTAAAAATGCGGGAAGACCTGCTGATCACCGGCGCACCTGGTCAGGAGGTTTGCGCTCCGGTCGCAAGGTTGTCAACTCCAGGGTACGTTGGCGACTTTCTTCCGACCAGACAATAGCAATGCTGACTTCATGCAGCACGGGTATGGCGGGCCCCGAAACGCCTGTCGCGTAAGGTATAGATTGAATCTGCCAACGAAAGCCGGATGATTCCCCGGCTTGTTGCCACCCCCCCTCAGGCACAGTGTCACGCAACGACAACAATGACTGCGCGAGAACCATGGCGCGCTGATACCGCTCGATGTCTCCCGCGCTACGGGCGCTGCCACCCATGACGCGATAAAGCAGCCCCAGTGCCATCGCCATGATGGCAAACGCAACCAATAATTCAAGCAGCGTCAGCCCTCGCTGCCTTCGGGAGGCGCTCATGGCAAGAGGGCTTCCTGCGTCGCTCTTCCTGACAACCAGTCCACACGCAAACGTGTGCCTGCACCGGCTGTACGCAGGACTTCAATGCTGCCGCCCGTTGCACCACCCGACGGAAGAAAACGGATAGACACAAGCCCTTGAGGTGCGATTTCGCGATCTGCGACGACAGCGCGCAATTGCAGCGGCTCGGGTAACACCTTGGCCTCCATGCCTTCAATGCCGTAGCGGCGGCGGGCCAAGTCCGCAGTAAAGCGAACTTCCCGCCCCTCGCTAACAGCCGTAGCCCGTGCGGAACGCAGTTGGTTGAAAATAGAGCGCACCGCATCGCGATACTGCGACGACTCTCTCATACGCTCGTACGCAACGGGCACTAGGCCAATGACCAGTGCCATGATGCCAAACACAACCAGCAACTCAATCAGCGTAAAGCCGCGTTCACGCCGCACGGTGCATCCAAACGCAATGCTCAGGGCGTGTTGCGAATGTCGGCGTTCTCACCTTCGCCGCCAGCGGCGCCATCCGCCCCCAACGAAAGGATCTCGATACCACCGTTCGGACCAGCGTTCGTGTATTTGTATGGCCGACCCCAAGGATCCGAAGGCACTCCGCCTTTGAGATATGGACCGGACCAGCCGTTGACCGAACCCGGGCGTTTGACCAAGGCGTCGAGACCCTCTTCTGTCGTGGGGTAACGCCCCACGTCGAGTTTGAAAAGCTCAAGCGACTTGTCCAGATCGGCGATCTGGACACCTGCCGTTTTGGACTTGGCGCCACCAAGCTGCCCCAGAACACGGGGCCCCACCAAACCGGCCAACAGCGTAAGGATTGCCAGCACCACCAGCAACTCAATCAGCGTGAAGCCTCGCGCACGCCGCGCTGCAGACACTGTGCCGCGAACGCGGCCGAGACTTGTATTCACCATGGGTGAAGGATCCTTGGACAAACGAAAATTATATGGCGAGGTCATTGATAGACAGAATTCCGAGCAGGATGGACACGATGATCGCCGCGATCAGCACGCCCAACACCAGAATGAGCACTGGCTCGACGAGCGTCAAAAGGCGTTTGATGCCAGTTTCGACTTCTCGGTTCAATATATTCGACAGCTCCAGCATCATGGGGCCGATACGGCCGGTCTCCTCGCCCACCCGAATGAGGTTGATGGCTAAAGGCGCAAAGATGCCAGTCGCTGTTACAGCTTGCACCACTTTGCCACCTTCTTTCACGATCGGGGCCACCCGACCGAGGGCCTCCTGAAGCACAGTATTGCCCACAGTTTCGGTCGCAATATGCAGCGCCGTCAGCATAGGAACGCCATTACCCAGCAACGTCCCGAGAGACCGGGAAAACAGAGTCAGCTGGTACTTGAGAGCCAAAGGCCCCATCAGCGGCAGACGCAATACAAGGGCTTGCCACCAACGGCGACCCGAAGGTGACTTGAGCCAGCGCAGGGCGGCCCACCCCAAACCTGCCAGCACCACCGCCACGATCAAACCGTATTGGGTGAACGCTTGCCCCAGCCCCATCACAAGGCGTGTAGGCAACGGCAATGCGTCACCCATGTCAGTGAACAACTTTTCAAACTGCGGGACCACGAAACCCAGCATGGCAATCAGCGACAACACCGCCACCCCCAGCAGAATGGCAGGGTAGATGGTGGCTGAAATGACACTGTCACGCAGCGCGCGCTGGCGCTCCATGTGTTCAACCAACCGATCCAGTACCGCAGACATTTGCCCACTGGCCTCCCCTGACCGGATCATGTTGATATAAAAGTCGCCAAATAAGTCTCTGTGGGCGGCCAGTGCGCGACTGAGCGGTGTACCGCCTTTGACGGCATCGAGGATGCCCTGCACCAAAGCCGCAACGCTGGGCTTATGGCTCATGTCAATGAGCACGCGAAGTGCGTTGTCCAGGGCCAATCCCGCACGCAGCATGATCGCCAGTTCAGACGTGAGAGCCAACACATCGGGCGCAGTGACCGGCCCCCGGGCCTGGCGTCCTTTGGGCTGCGCGAAGCGTCCAAGAGAAGCAGCCTGACCGGACGTACCCGGCAGAGGACCCGCGGCGCCCGCATCGCCGATATGCAGCGGAGTCATGCCCTGGTCGCGCAAGTGTTTCAGCACCTGAGCGGGAGTGGTGGCGGTAAACCGCCCTTCTTCCACCTTTCCCGCGCTGTTGGCGGCACGCCAAGCGAACTCAGACATCGGACTGATCCTGCGTCACTCGCGCCAACTCATCCAACGTGGTGCTGCCAGCAGCCACCTTGCGCAGGCCATCTTCATACAGACTGAGCATGCCACTCTGAGCGGCTATGGAGTTGAGGACATTGGCATCACGGCCTTCGATGATGGCCCGGCGCATAGGTTCATCGATCGATAGCAATTCATGTATGCCCGTGCGGCCCCGGTAGCCGGATTGACGGCACTGCTCGCAGCCAACCGCCCGATACACGAGCTTGCCTGGCACACAGAAACGCGAAAGCCCAGTACTCTCGCGAACCTCCGCGCCCGGCTCATAAGCTTCTTTGCAGTGCTCGCAAAGCGTCCGGACCAAGCGCTGCGCGAGAACGCCGTTGACCGCCGAGGTGATCAGATAGGGCTCCACACCCATGTCTTGCATGCGAATCACCGCGCCCGCAGCGGTGTTGGTATGCAGCGTGGACAACACCAAGTGGCCCGTCAATGCGGACTGCACCGCAATTTGGGCGGTTTCCCCATCCCGCATTTCACCAATCATGATGATGTCAGGGTCCTGTCG
>NZ_QAIM01000408.1:7470-13621 GCF_003061035.1 Acidovorax sp. HMWF018 | reverse complement strand
TCGCGGATGGGGCGGCGCAGCCCGCCTCCAGCCCCCCCAACACCACGCGCCGCCCCATCCGCGATCTGCCCGATGAACTCATCAGCCAGATCGCTGCGGGTGAAGTGGTGGAGCGCCCCGCTTCGGTGGTGCGCGAGCTGGTGGACAACGCGCTCGATGCGGGTGCCACGCAGATCACCGTGCGCCTGTCGGCCGGTGGCGTGCGGCTGATCACTGTGGAGGACGATGGCGGCGGCATCCCGCAAGAAGAGCTGCCCGTGGCCCTGCGCCGACACGCCACCAGCAAGATCACCAACCTGAACGACCTGGAGACCGTTGCCACCATGGGCTTTCGGGGCGAGGCACTGGCAGCGATTGCCTCGGTGTCGGAGATGGCCCTGCTCTCGCGCCCGGCCGCGCAGGCCAGCGCCTTCTTGCTGGACGCCCGCAGTGGTGAGCTGCGCCCCGCCGCGCGCAGCACCGGCACCACGGTAGAGGTGAAGGAACTGTTCTTCTCCACGCCCGCGCGCCGCAAGTTCTTGAAGACCGACGCCACCGAGCTGGCGCACTGCATTGAATCCGTGCGCCGCCACGCACTGGCACGGCCCGACGTGGGCTTTGCCATCTGGCACGAAGGCAAGCTGGTGGAGCAGTGGCGCGCCACCTTTGTGCCGGACCAGGGTGATCCGCAGGACGCCCATGACGCGCTTGCCCGCCGCCTGTCGGACGTGCTGGGCGAAGACTTCGTCACCCAGTCGGTCGCCGTGCAGCACCGCGTGGGCCCGGTCACCGTCACCGGCCGCGCAGGCCTGCCCGACGCGGCGCGCTCGCGGCCCGACCACCAGTATTGCTACGTCAACGGCCGCTTCGTGCGCGACAAGGTCCTCACGCACGCCGCCCGCAGCGCCTACGAGGACGTGCTGCACGGGCACAAGCAGCCCATTTATGCGCTGTATGTCGAGATCGACCCGGCGCGTGTGGACGTGAACGTGCACCCCACCAAGATCGAGGTGCGCTTTCGCGACAGCCGCGAGGTGCACCAGGCCGTGCGCCATGCGGTGGAAAACGCGCTGGCTGCGCCACGGGCTGCCGCATTGGCAGCGGCTGCGGCGGCACCCAACCCCTCCGCAGCCGGTGATGGGGAGCATTTCAAGCCCCAGACGCCCCAAGCGCCGGTGTGGAATGCCCAGGCCGCTATCAAATTTGAAGAACGTGGTCACCGTGTGGAAGACCTGCAGGCTCTGTGGGGGCCGCGCAGTGCGACGCCTGCCAGCCCCGTGGCAGACCCCGCATCGGGCGCGGCCATGGGCGGTTTGTGGGCGCCCTCGGCCCAGGCAGATGCGCCCGCAGCATGGGCAACGCCTGCCGCATCCAGTGCATCTGCCACGCCCTGGGACAGTGCGCCGGCCGCACAGACGGCCGCTCCGGTTGCAGGCTCCCCCACCGAGCCCCTGGCCAGCAACCCACCCACGGCCTGGCCCGTGGGCCGCGATGGCAACGAAACCGCCTGGCCCCTGGGCAAGGCCGTGGCCCAGTTGCACGGCGTGTACATCCTGGCCGAAAACGCCCAGGGCATGGTGGTGGTGGACATGCATGCCGCCCACGAGCGCATCGTCTACGAACGCCTGAAGGCCCAGGTGGACAGCGGCGCGCGCATCGCGAGCCAGCCCTTGCTGATCCCCGCCACCTTCGCCGCCACGCCGCAGGAGGTCGCCACGGCCGAAGAGTCTGCCGACGTGCTGGCCACGCTGGGCCTGGAGGTGGTGCCCTTCTCGCCCAAGACGCTGGCCGTGCGCGCAGTACCCACCACGTTGGCGCAGGGCGACCCGGTGGAGCTGGCCCGCAGCGTGCTGGCCGAGCTGGCCGCCCACGACGCCACCACCGTGGTGCAACGCGCCCGCAATGAAATCCTGGGCACGATGGCCTGCCACGGTGCCGTGCGGGCCAACCGCAAGCTCACCACCGACGAGATGAACGCCCTGCTGCGCCAGATGGAAACCACCGACCGCTCCGACCAGTGCAACCACGGCCGCCCCACCTGGCGGCAGTTGAGCATGAAGGAGCTGGATGCGCTGTTCCTGCGCGGACGGTAGCGGCGGGCACTTCCCCGCCCGCGACATAGCCAGAGCCTTTTCCTCCAGCCATTGCCCATCGCCTCCCATGACCCAGCATCGCTACCACCGTACCACCCACGCCACCGCATCGCGCATGCTGGCAGCCACCACCACCCTGTGCGTGGCCTGGTCCGCCCACGCCGGGCGCCCTCTGTCCGTGGACGATGCAGGCGTTGACGAGGTGGGCCATGGTCACGTCGAAGTGTGGTGGGAGGGCCAGCGCGGCCAGCCCGGCACGGTGTACATGGCCCCTGCCTTCACCCCCATGGCAGGACTGGAGTTGGGCGCCGTGTTGGCGCGTGACCGCAATGAACGCCACACCTTGCAAGGCGTGCAGGCCAAGTGGCTGTGGAGCCCCGCACAGGAGCAGGGCTGCAACGCAGGCAGCAGTGCCGGTGTCGTGCACCGGCGCCAGAGTGCTGGGCAAAGCGCGGGCAGCGTCGTGGCGCTCAACCTCATCGGCACATGCGCCGCGACCTGGGGCGTGGTCAATGCCAACGTGGGCAGCCAGCGCGAGCGCGGCCAGTCCTGGCGCGGCCACCTGGGGCGCATCGGTGGAACGCAGCTGGGGTGCCATCACGCCGCACCTGGAGGCCTTTGGCACCCGGGGCAGCGCCCCCGCCTTTCAGACGGGTGCACGGTGGGAGTGGGCGCCTGGCAAGCAGCTCGACGCTACCGTGGGCCGCCAGCAAGGGCGCACCTTGTTGAGCCTGGGGTTTGCGATGGGGTTCTGACACAAGCGCAACGCATAAAAAAAGCCCGCGCATGCGGGCTTTTTTGTGGGCGTTCGGCACGCCGCACTGTCACGGCCGATGTCGCGGTCAGTTGTCCCGCGCAGCCTTGGCGGTGTCGGCAAAGTCGCTGAACACGCCGTCCACACCCAGGTTGAAGAACAGCTTGTACTCGGCCTTGGGATCACCCTTGAAGTCCGAGGCCAGGCGCTTGGCTTCGTTCCGGAAGGTGTAGGCGTGCACGAACAGGCCTTCGGCGTGGGCGTTCTTCACCACGTCGGTGGGCGCCATCATCACGCGGTCGCGCTCGTCGATCTTGCCGTCGCCATTCAGGTCGTCGGCCTTGCCGTCCTTGTTCGCATCCACTTGCTTGGAGGGGATCAGGTACGGCTTCCAGGGACCAATGCCGTCGGCATAGGTCTTGACTTCCTTGAGACCTGCGGGGGTCAGGAGGCTGGCGAAGGTGCGCGAGTCACCGGCCACGGCAAAGTCATAGGGCTTGTCGTATGGGGCCACCAGGGACATGGTGCCATCGGGGTTCACATCGTCCGCGTCCACCAGCTGCACCAGGCGCACCTGGGTCTTGGTGCGCAGGTACTTGAGGTTGGAGACCTCGAACGACTGGATGATGACGGGCGAGCTCTTGGAGGTGTAGCCGTACTTGGCCAGGATGGCCAGCAGGCGGTCTTCCAGCGGCAGGCCTTGCTTGACGTGGTAGGTGGGGTGCTTGGTCTCGGGGTACACGCCAACGGTGCGGCCGGCCTTGGCGCCTTCGGTCTTGGCCAGGTCCAGCACTTCTTCAAAGGTGGGGATCTGGAACTTGCCGTTGTACGACTGGTCGCGGTCCGACAGAGGCTGGATGGCGCGCAGGGTCTTGAGTTCGGCCAGGGTGAAGTCGGTGACAAACCAGCCTTCCTCCTCTACGCCATCGACCACTTTCTTGGTCTTGCGGCCCGCAAACTCGGCGCGGGTGGAGACATCCGTGGTGCCCGTGATGTTGGGCTCATGGCGGGCAACCAGCACACCGTCCTTGGTGGCGACCAGGTCGGGCTCGATGAAGTCGGCGCCCATGTCGATGGCCAGCTTGTAGCCCTCCAGCGTGTGGTCGGGCCGGTAGCCCGCCGTGCCCCGGTGGCCGATCACCAGAGGCTTGTCGCCGTTCAGGGTGGGGTACGGATAGTTGTCGCTGCCGCCGCAGGCTGCCAGCGTGGCCACCATGGCCAGCGCTCCCCATTTCACACCAGTGATGTGCATGCTCTTCTCCTCGCTATGTTGTTGGTAGAACCGCCGAACTGTGGGGTCGGCATGTGACAAGACCATGACGTCCGTTTTGCAAACGCATGACGGCCGCACCACACACCAAACGCACCAATATGTGGCGAATATCTCGGCCACATTCCCCACCATTGTGCATAGGCATCGGCATGAACGTATAACTTTTGAACATAATTCGATGTTGCAGTGCGCCAAACCGGTGCGTTAGCGATCTTTGACGTTGTTGACCTTTTGATGCTGAAAGCCTTTTGAACCATGAAACACGCGACCGCCGAGAGCTTCCTTTCCCACGTGGCGCTCCGCAACCCCGGCCAGCCGGAATTCCTGCAAGCCGTCACCGAAGTGATGGAAAGCCTCTGGCCGTTCATCGCGCAGCACCCGCGCTATGCCGAGCATGGTCTGCTGGAGCGGCTGGTGGAGCCCGAGCGCATCGTGATGTTCCGCGTGTCCTGGGTGGACGACCATGGCGGCGTGCAGGTCAACCGGGGCTACCGCATCCAGCACAGCATGGCGATTGGCCCGTACAAAGGCGGCCTGCGTTTTCATCCGTCGGTCAACCTGTCGGTGCTCAAGTTCCTGGCATTTGAGCAGACCTTCAAGAACGCACTGACCACGCTGCCCATGGGTGGTGGCAAGGGCGGTTCCGACTTCGACCCCAAGGGCAAGAGCCCTGGCGAAGTCATGCGCTTTTGCCAGGCGTTCGTGACCGAGCTGTACCGCCATGTGGGCCCCGACACCGATGTGCCCGCCGGCGACATCGGCGTGGGCGGCCGCGAGGTGGGCTTCATGGCGGGCATGTACAAAAAGCTGGCCAACAACGCGGCCAGCGTGTTCACCGGCAAGGGCCTGTCGTTCGGCGGCTCGCTGATCCGCCCTGAAGCCACAGGCTACGGCACGGTGTACTTTGCGCAGGAAATGCTCAAGACCCGAGGCCGTTCGTTCGACGGCCTGCGCGTGTCGGTGTCCGGCTCGGGCAACGTGGCGCAATACGCCGTGCAAAAGGCGATGGAGCTGGGCGCCAAGGTGGTGACGGTGTCGGACTCCAGCGGCACCGTGGTGGACGAGGATGGCTTCACTCCCGAAAAGCTCGCCATCCTGATGGATGTGAAGAACCACCTCTACGGCCGCGTGAGCGACTACGCCGCCCGCACGGGTGTGAAGTTTGAAGCCGGTGTCCGCCCCTGGCATGTGAAGGTGGACGTGGCCCTGCCCTGCGCCACGCAAAACGAGCTGGACGAGAACGACGCGAAAACGTTGATCCAGAACGGCGTGCTCTGCGTGGCCGAGGGCGCCAACATGCCCTCGACCATCGAGGCCGCCAAGGCCTTTGAGGCCGCAGGCGTGCTGTACGCCCCCGGCAAGGCCAGCAACGCAGGCGGCGTGGCCACATCCGGCCTGGAGATGAGCCAGAACGCCGCCCGCCTGTCCTGGCCCCGCGAGGAGGTGGACGCCCGACTGCTGCAGATCATGCAGGGCATCCACGCAGCCTGCCTGCACTACGGCAAGCGCGCCGACGGCAGCGTGAGCTACATCGACGGCGCCAACATCGCCGGCTTTGTGAAGGTGGCCGACGCCATGCTGGCGCAGGGCGTGGTGTAAGGGGAAGGGCCGGGCCTTGGAACGTGTTTGCGTTCCAACAGCCTGTTCACGCAGCAAATCACTGGGGCTTCGGCCCCTTTGTTTTTGGCGCGCAGCGCAGTGCAGGCTATGCTGCACTTGAAAACCAATACGCACACTTTCGGGAGTCCGCCGTGGAAATCTTCAGCTTCTTGAACGTCATGGTCGAAAAGGGAGGCTCGGACCTCTTTTTCAGTGTCGGTGCGCCGGTCAATCTCAAGATCGAAGGGGTCACACACCCGTTGAAGATGCCCGCCTTGCTGCCCGGCCAGGTCAAGCAGCTGGCCTACGCGGTGATGAACGAAAAGCAGATCGGCGAGTTCGAGGCCAAGCAGGAGATGAACCTGTCGATCTCGGCGGAGAACCTGGGGCGCTTTCGGGTCAACGTGTTCGTGCAGCGCGGCGAAACCGGCATGGTGGTGCGCTACATCAAGA
>NZ_QAIM01000408.1:0-7460 GCF_003061035.1 Acidovorax sp. HMWF018 | reverse complement strand
CCCGCCGCTGGCCGCGCTGGGCCTGCCCCCGGTGCTGGAAAAGCTGGTGCTGCGCAAGCGCGGCCTGGTGCTGGTGACCGGGGCCACGGGCTCGGGCAAATCGACCACGCTGGCATCGATGATCAACTACCGTAACGAGAACGTCACGGGCCACATCCTCACCATCGAAGACCCGCTGGAGTTTTTGCACGCGCACAAGCGCTCGGTGGTGGACCAGCGCGAGGTGGGCATCGACACGCAGTCGTACGAAGAGGCCCTGAAGAACGCGCTGCGCGAGGCGCCGGACGTGATCATGATCGGCGAGATCCGCGACCGCAACACCATGAAGCAGGCCATTGCCTATGCCGAGACCGGCCACCTGTGCCTGTCCACGCTGCACGCCAACAACGCCAACCAGGCCATGGAGCGGGTCATCAATTTCTTCCCCGAAGACGCCCACCACCAGCTGCTGATGGACCTGAGCTTGAACCTGGCCGGCGTGATCTCGCAGCGCCTGATCCCCGGCCTGCACGAAAAGCTGGTGCCTGCGGTGGAGGTGATGCTCAACTCGCCCTACATCGCCGACCTGATCGCCAAGGGTGAGTTCTCGGGCATCAAGGAGGCCATGGGCCACAGCACCGAGATCGGCATGTGCACCTTTGACCAGGCGCTGTACCAGCTCTACACCGACGGCCGCATCTCGCTGGACGAGGCCCTGCACAACGCGGACTCGCGCACCGACCTGGCGCTGCGTGTGCGCCTGGCGGCCGGCGTGACCACGCAGGATGCAGGAGAGCTTTCCATCGATACCTCCTCGCCCATGCAGTCGGCCTCGCGGCTGTCGTGAACGGCGTGCTGGCGCCAGCGCCGGGACGGCGCCGGGGGTACCGTCTGCTCCACCACTGCAAGCCACCGGCTCCCGTGCTTGATCCTCACCGAACTTTTGTACCTGCGCCAGAATCAGTCGGACGATGAAACGAATGCCTCTTCTTGCATCCCTGGGGCTGGTGGTGGCCGTGAGCGTGGGTTGCGCCACCCTTGACGCCAAGCAGCGCGAATGGATCTTCCAGCCCAGCGACCGCAGCTGGGGCGGCGCGCCGTCCACCGAAGGCATGCAGGACGTGTGGATCGAGTTCGCCTCCGACGCCAGCGGCAAGGCCGAGCGCCTGCACGGGCTGTGGCTGCCCCACACCCAGGCCAAGGCGCCGGTGCTGCTGTACCTGCACGGCGCGCGCTGGAACGTGGCGGGCTCGTCAGGCCGCATCCGGCGCATGCAGGAGCTGGGCTTTTCGGTGCTGGCCATCGACTACCGGGGCTTTGGGCGCAGCAGCGCAGGCCTGCCGTCCGAGGCCACCGCGGCCGAGGACGCCCGCGCCGCCTGGAACTGGCTGGCCGAGCAGCACCCGGACAAGCCGCGCTACATCTTCGGCCACTCGCTGGGCGGCGCCATTGCGATCGATCTGGCGCGCCAGGTGCCGGATGAAAAGGGCACCATCGTCGAAGGCACCTTCACCAGCATCCCCGACGTGGTCAGCACCTTCAAGTGGGGCTGGCTGCCGGTGTCGCCCCTTATCACGCAGCGGTTCGAATCCATCCGCAAGGTGGCCGAGATCGGCTCGCCGCTGCTGGTGGTGCATGGCAGCGACGACAGCCTGATCCGCCCCACACTGGGCCGCCAGCTGTATGAGGCAGCGCGAGAGCCCAAGCAGTTTGTGCTGGTGGAAGGTGGCTCGCACCACAACACCAACTCTGTGGGCCAACGGCAGTACCGCGAGGCCGTAGCCTCGCTGTTTCACCTGAAGTAAGCGCAGCGGCTCGCCGCGACGAGTCAGCCGCGCTGTCTCAGCGGCGCACCGCCTGCGCCAGTGCCGCCCAGGCCTTGAGGGTGAGCGGGTGGGTAAAGCCTGCCCCCGCCACGGGGTGCGACGACAGTTTGATCACCACCATCTCGGCAGCCGGGTTCACATGGATGAACTGGCCGTGGATGCCGGCGGCCTCGTAGGCGCCGTCGGCGTTGTGCAGCACCCACCACTGGTTGCGGTAGCTGTAGCCCGGCCGAAAGGCCATGCCCCCCATCTTGAACTTCTCTCGGTCGCCGCCCTTGGCGGTGTCGTCGATCACGGCCTTGTCAAAAATCTTCTGGCCGTTGAAGCTGCCGCCCAGGCGCAGCATCTCGCCAAACCGCGCCAGGTCGCGCGCCGTGGCGTTGAGGCCTGCGCCCTGCAGGGGCGTGCCCACGCTGTCTACCATCACATGGGCGTCTTCCTCGGTGCCCAGCTTTTGCCAGATGTTGTCGCCCATGAGCTCGGCCCAGTGTTTGCCGGTAGCGCGCGACACGATCCAGCCCAGCACCTCCGAATGCACGGTGCGGTACACAAAACCTGCGCCGTGTTCGCCTTCCTTCTTGAGCGTCTTGAGGAAGTCGTACACATTGGTCGGCCCCTGGTAACCGGGCGGACGCGGCAGCAGGCCGCTGGACCAGCTGTAGCCAAAAATCTCGGTGGTGGGGTCGGTGTAGACCTCGCGGAAGCGCACGGCGCCCGTCATGTCCATCACATCGCGCACCTTCATGTCGCCCCAGGCAGACTCCGCCAGCTCGGGTACGTATTTGGTCACCAGTGCCTCGGGGTCGATCTTGCCCTCGTGCGCCAGCTGCGCCGCCATGAGCCCGGTGAACGACTTGGTGACCGAGAACAGCAGATGCGGCGAGTAGGGCTTCATCTGGTTGTCGTAGCGCTCGTACACCACGCGGCCCTTGTGCATCACCACCAGCGCATCGGTGTAGGTGCGGGTGAACCATTGGTCCACCGTGATGGGCTGGCCCTTGTCGTCATCGAATGCCACTGCGCCCAATGGTCGCGGGTCGGCCGGCAACGCAGATGGTGCGGCACCGCCCCGGCGGATATTGCGTGTCGGCTGCAGCTCGCGCAGGTGCTGCACGGCCCAGCGCAGCTGCGGGTATTTGTACGAGTTGCTCAGGTCCACACGCTGCGCCCCTTCGGGTGGGAAGGTGCTCATGTAGCCCAGCTTGTCCAGCGTCACGGTCTCTGGCGCTGGTAGCGCCGGGGCCTGCGCCTGGGCTGGGGCCGCAAAGGCCACACCCAGTGCCGCCGCAGCGCAGGCTGCCCGCCACAGCGCGGCGGGGAATGCGCAAGAACGCCGGGGCTGCGCAGGATGCAAAGGGTGAGTGGTTTGCGCCGCAGAGGCGCTGGGAGTCTTGTCCATGGCTTGTCTCCTTGTTGTGTTGTGTTGTGTTGTGTTGCTTGGTGCAGCATCCGGGCGAAGCGTCACTCAGAACAGCGTCCAAGGCATGACGGGCTGCCAGCCACCGCCCCACCATGGTGCTGCGCCCCGCGCAAGGCAGGATGTCACCCGCGCGACCTTTGTCATACATAAATTTGCGCAAGTTCTCACCGCCTGGGTCCACCGCCCTGCCTGCAGCGCGCCCACCCCTTCTGGTACGCTCAGACAGATATGTCTGCCCCCTCCGCCACCGCAGCGTCTGCGGCCGCCCCTGTCTCTGTCCAACCCGGCCTGGCCATTCTGGTACTGGCCCTGTTGCTGTCCATCCAGCCCGTCACCACCGACCTGTACCTGCCCGCCCTGCCCGCGCTTACCCGCAACCTTGGCGCACCCATGGCGGCCGCGCAGCTCACGCTCAGCGGGCTGCTGCTCGCGTTCGGTTGCTCGCAAATGGTGTGGGGCCCGCTGTCTGACCGCTTTGGCCGCCGCCCCATCCTGCTGGCAGGGCTCACCATCTACACCGTGGCCTCGCTGGGCAGTGCCTTTGCGCCGACCATGGGCCTGCTGATTCTGTGGCGCATCGCCCAGGGTGCTGCAATGGGGGCCGTGGTGATGTGCGCGCGCGCCATCGTGCGCGACCTGTACACCCCGCTGGAGGGCGCACGCGCCATGTCCAAGGCGCTCACGGGGCTGGGCATCGTGGCCTGCATCTGCGCGCCCATGGGTGGCCTGCTGAGCGAATGGCTGGGCTGGCGCGCTGCGCTGCTGGCACTCACGGTGTATGCCGTGGTCACGCTGGCGCTGGTGGCATTGCGCTTGCCCGAGACCCTGGCCCACCGCAACCCCCAAGCGCTGCAGCCCCGTGCGCTGGTGGGCACCTGGCAACAGGTGTTGCGCAGCCCCACCTTCTGGGCGTTTTCGCTGCAGACCACGGCCACCTATGGCGGGCTGTTCACCTTTCTGGCGTCGTCCTCGTTCGTCTACATCGACGTGCTGGGCCTCACGCGCACCATGTATGGCTGGGTCATGGCGTCTGCCTGCGTGGCCTACTTTGCGGGCACCTTTGTGTGCCGCGCTCTGCTGGCACGGTTTGGCCTGCAGCGCACGGTGGCCATTGCCGGAGCCTTGAGCGCCAGCGGCGGCACGCTGATGGCGCTGGTGGCCTGGATGGGCTGGCACCACCCCTGGGCACTGACGCTGCCGTTCTACCTGTTCATGGTGGCGCACGGCATCCACCAGCCATGCGGGCAAAGTGGCGCCGTAGGGCCCTTCCCCAAGGCGGCAGGCGTCGCATCCGCGCTCAACGGTTTCATGATGATGCTGGCGGCCTTTGCCATTGGCGGCTGGCTGGGGCTGCGGCTCGATGGCACGGTGTGGCCGCTGGTCAACGGGATCTGGTTCTGGTCGGTGGTGCTGGCCGTGATCTCGTGGACGCTGGTGCAGAAGTTTGGAGCGCCCCGTGAGCACGCCTGACACCCTCCCCACCATTGCCCTGGCGGGCCCCACGGCGTCGGGCAAGACCGCCGGCGCGCTGGCGCTGGCCGCCGTGCTGGGCAAACAGGGCAGGCCGGTCGAGATCATCAGCGTGGACTCGGCCCTGGTGTACCGGGGCATGGACATTGGCACCGCCAAGCCCACGCCCGACGAGCGCGCCGCCGTGCCGCACCACCTCATCGACATCCGCGACCCGCTGCAGGCCTACAGCGCCGCCGAGTTTGTGCAGGACGCCACCCGGCTCATCGCCGAGATCCGCGCGCGCGGCGCACTGCCCCTGCTGGTGGGCGGCACCATGCTGTACTTCAAGGCCCTGTTTGATGGCATTGACGACATGCCCGCCGCCGACCCCGAGGTGCGCGCCAAGATCGAAGCCCAGGCGGCCGAGCAGGGCTGGCCTGCCCTGCATGCCGAGCTGGCGCGTGTGGACCCAGTGACGGCCGCGCGCCTGGCCCCCGGCGACAGCCAGCGCATTCAACGTGCACTGGAGGTGTGGCATGTCTCGGGCCAGCCGTTGTCGAGCTTTCACACTATTAAAAAGGTAGCAGACAACACAAACAACACCGGCGCTAGCGCGCTTTTTTCCTTGGAACCCGACAACCGGGCCTGGCTGCACGAGCGCATCGCCCAGCGTTTCGACGCCATGCTGGCTAGCGGCTTCATTGATGAGGTGGTGGCCCTGCGCGCACGCGGCGACCTGCACCCCGACCTGCCCTCCATGCGCTGCGTAGGCTACCGGCAGGTGTGGGAAGAACTCGACTTCCAGGCCAGCCGCCCTGCGGGCACCCCGTTGAACACGGCCTTCCTGCACGAACGCGGCATCGCCGCCACACGGCAATTGGCCAAGCGCCAGATCACCTGGCTGCGCAGCATGCCGCAGCGCCACGCCATGGCCTGCGACCAGCCCCATGCCGTGGCCACGCTGGTGCAGGCCGTGCTGCAACGCCTGGAGAAGCCCAGGCCATGACGCTGCTGCATGTGGAGAACCTGGGCAAGCACTACGGCAGCACGCCGGTGTTCGCCAACGTGCAGTTCGCCGTGGCACCCGGCGAGTTTGTGGCCATTGTGGGCGATTCGGGCGTGGGCAAGTCCACCCTGCTCAACTGCCTGGCGGGGCTGGATACCTGGGACACCGGCAGCATCACCCACGGCACCACCGACCTGGGCCAGCTCGACGACACCGCCCGTGCGCTGTGGCGCCGTGCGCATGTGGGCTTTGTGTTCCAGGCCTTCCACGTGCTGCCGCACCTGGACGTGGCGCAGAACGTGGCCCTGCCGCTGATGCTGCTGGGCCAAACCGACGCGGCCCGGGTGCAGCACATGCTGGCCGCCGTGGGCCTGGAGGCCTTCAGCGCACGGCTGCCTCAGCAGCTCAGCGGCGGGCAGCTGCAGCGTGTGGCCATCGCCCGCGCGCTGGTGCACCACCCCGCCCTGCTGCTGGCCGACGAGCCCACCGGCAACCTCGACCCCACCACCGCCACGCGCGTGATGGACGTGCTGCTGGCGCAGACACGCGAGCACGGCGCATCGCTGGTGCTGGTCACCCATTCCGACGCTGCTGCGGCGCGGGCCGACCGCGTGCTGCGCCTCACGGCCAGCGGCATCGCCGCCTAGGCAAACCCGAACTTCAGCGAAGGCGTAGAGCGGATCACACTGCCCAGCGCAGCGGTTCTGGCCAAGCGCAGCAACGACGCCAGAAGGGTTGTGCGAGCCACGCTCACTCGATGTTCAGCCGCTGCGCCGCCTTGTTCACCTTCTTGGGCAGGTTCAGCGTCAGCACGCCGTTGTCATACTTGGCCTTGGCCTGCGCGGCGTCCACATCGGCGGGCAGCTGGAAGCTGCGGGCCACGGCGCCAAAGTAGCGCTCGCTGCGCAGCACCTTTTCGCCCTCGCGCTTTTCATCGTGCTGACGCACCTCGGCGCGCAGGCTCACCACATTGCCTTCGAGCGAGACATGGATGTCCTCCTTGGCCACGCCGGGCACTTCGGCCTGCACCGTGTAGCCGCTTTCGGTTTCCTTCACATCCACCTTGATCTGGCTGGGCGAAGGCAGGTTGTCGCCATGCAGCGGGCGCACGTAAAAGCCGGGGGCAATGTCCTTGAAAAAGTCGTCAAACAGACTGCCACGGGTCACGAGAGAGTTCATGGTTTTGGCTCCTGAAAAGGGGTTGAAACAGACAACTGAGCCAGCGCAGGAGGGCGGGCCCTGACTCCAAGATAGGCCTGCGGTATCGCGGCTTCAAGGGGGTTGAAATGCAAGGTTGATGTGCGTCAAAAACCCAGGCTCCCAACGCCTGCGGCCACAATGCTGGCCATGCTCGCCCTGCTCCGCACCTTCTCCTGGCAAGACCTGCGCCACCACCCCTGGCGCAGCGCCGCAGCGGTGGCGGCCGTGATGCTCGGTGTGGCACTGGCGTTTGCGGTACATGTGATCAATGCGTCGGCGCTGGACGAGTTCTCGCAGGCGGTGCGCGCCGTCAACGGTCAGCCCGACCTGGAGCTGCGCGCCATGCAGGGCAGCCTGCCCGAGGCACTGTACGAACGCCTGGCCACCGACCCGCAGGTGGCCCGCGCCAGCCCGCTGCTGGAGCTGGCGGCAGTGGCGCAAGCAGATACAGCCGCGGGCGCCAATGACCAGTCCCCTCGCACGCCCATCCGCGTGCTGGGCGCCGACGCACTGCTGCTGCCCACCATGGCCCCGGCGCTGGTGCCACGCCCCTGGGACAGCGCCGACCGGTTTGCCC
>NZ_QAIM01000407.1:740-1518 GCF_003061035.1 Acidovorax sp. HMWF018 | reverse complement strand
GGTGTACACCGTGGATGCACCCGTGTCGCTGAACGGCGATGAGGTGCCTGCGCACATCCTGGCCGTGGCGGAACCCGGCCAGCCCCTGCGCCTGACGGCGGGCGAGAGCGCCGTGCGCCTGATGGTGATTGGCGGCGAGCCGCTGGATGCGCCACGCCACATGTGGTGGAACTTTGTCTCCAGCCGCAAGGACCGCATCGTGCAGGCCGCCAGCGACTGGGAGGCCCAGGCCATGGGCCAGGTGCCGGGCGAGGTGGAGTGGATACCCCTGCCGGAACACCGCTTCAAGGCGTGATCAAAGCGTGATATGTGGATAAAAATGGGCTGTAGCGCTAGTACATAAAGCGCTGGCAGCTCATTATTTGATAGCGACTTCTGTAGCGGCTGCAGCCGCTGTAGGCGTGTCGATGGCGAGCCCGGTGTCCAGCACGCGGCGCTCGTCAAACACAAAACACCCGCCGTGGTAGTGCGCGCCGTCTGTCAGCTCAAAGTATTTCAGGATGCCACCCTCCAGCTGGTAGACATGGGGCAGGCCTTCCTCGCGCATGAGGATGGCGGCTTTTTCGCAGCGGATGCCGCCGGTGCAGAAGCTCACCACCGTCTTGTCCTGCAGTTCGCTTTTGTGCGCGCGCAGTGCAGGCGGAAACTCGGTGAACTTGTCGATGCGCCAGTCGATGGCGTTGTCGAACGTGCCTGCGTCCACCTCGAAGGCGTTGCGGGTGTCGAGCGTGACCACTTCGCGGCCGTCGTCGTCATGGCCTTGGTCCAGCCAGCGGCG
>NZ_QAIM01000407.1:0-730 GCF_003061035.1 Acidovorax sp. HMWF018 | reverse complement strand
GCCTGCGGCGGGGCGGATGGTGGGGTGGTCCATGCGGATGATCTCGCGCTTGACCTTGACCAGCATCTTGCGAAACGGCACCGTGGCCGACCAGCTTTCCTTGGGCTCCAGGTCGGCAAAGCGTTCGTCGGTACGCAGCTGAGCCACAAAACCACGCACAGCTTCGGCCGGGCCCGCCAGAAAGAAGTTGATGCCCTCTTCGGCCAGCAGGATGGTGCCCTTGAGCTGGGCGGCCACTGCCCGCTCATGCAGCACATCGCGCAGCGCGGCGGCATCGGGCAGCGGCACGAACTTGTAGCAGGAGATGTTGAGGACGGTGTCGGTAGTGTTCACGGCAGTAAAAATGCACAAAGGCCCGCTGGCGGGCCTGTGGGTCACAGTGGCCGGGCTGCGCCTCATGCGCCGCTCGGCGTATCCGGGTCAGGCTGCAGGCGATAGCAGCGTGGACTCGATCTTGTTGGCCAGCTGGGCAATGGCCAGTGCCGCCGGGCAGCCGGGGGTCTGCAACAGCAGCAGCTGGCGGCGCATCACGGCGTCGCGCACCGATGGGTCGGCCGGGATGTCGCCCATGTGGATCAGCCGCATGGGGCGACCGGATTCGGTGCTCACAAAGCGGTCGAGCACCTGCTGCAGCTGGCTGGTGATGGCGCGGCCGTCGCCCGGACGCGCCGCCTGGTTGATGACCATGCGCACATGCTGGCGTTTTTGCTGCATGGCCAGCACCTTGATG